>DASQIU010000167.1:0-43158 GCA_035631395.1 Daejeonella sp.
CCTGCAGGAGCCAGTATCGACCCACAGACCGGCGTTTTCTCCTGGACACCGACCGAAGCCCAGGGTCCCGGCGTATACACCTTTAAGGTGCGGGTAACCGATAACGGCAATCCGCCACTGTATGACGAGCAGGAAATTACCGTGACCGTCAACGAAGTCAATATCGCCCCCGTTCTGGCTCAGATCGGTGATAAGAGTGTGGATGAAAAAACCTTACTGACCTTTACCGCCACGGCCACCGATGAGAACCTGCCAGCCAATACCCTGACCTTCAGCCTGGAGGGCACCGTTCCAACGGGAGCGGCCATCGATGCCGCTACCGGCGTGTTCTCCTGGACACCCACCGAGGCCCAGGGCCCGGGAATCTATACCTTTAAGGTACGGGTCACCGATGACGGACATCCGGCCCTGTTTGCCGAAGAGGAAATTACCGTGACCGTCAACGAAGTCAATATCGCCCCCGTACTGGCCCATATCGGAGACCAGAGCGTGGATGAAAAGAAACTTTTGACCTTTACCGCCACCGCCACCGATGAAAACCTGCCAGCCAATACCCTGACCTTCAGCCTGGAGGGCACCATTCCAACGGGAGCGGCCATCGATGCCGCTACCGGCGTGTTCGCCTGGACACCGACCGAAGCGCAGGGTCCCGGCGTATACACCTTTAAGGTGCGGGTAACCGATAACGGCAATCCGCCACTGTATGACGAGCAGGAAATTACCGTGACCGTCAACGAGGTCAATATCGCTCCCGTTCTGGCTCAGATCGGCGATAAGAGTGTGGATGAAAAAACCTTACTGACCTTTACCGCCACCGCCACCGATGAAAACCTGCCAGCCAATACCCTGACCTTCAGCCTGGAGGGCACCGTTCCAACGGGAGCGGCCATCGATGTCGCTACCGGCGTGTTCGCCTGGACACCCACCGAAGCGCAGGGTCCCGGCGTATACACCTTTAAGGTGCGGGTAACCGATGACGGACATCCGGCCCTGTTTGCCGAAGAGGAAATTACCGTTACCGTCAACGAGGTCAATATTGCTCCCGTACTGGCCCATATCGGAGACCAGAGCGTGGATGAAAAGAAACTTTTGACCTTTACCGCCTCGGCCACCGATGAGAACCTGCCAGCCAATACCCTGACCTTCAGCCTGGAGGGCACCGTTCCAACGGGAGCGGCCATCGACCCACAGACCGGCGTGTTCGCCTGGACACCTACCGAAGCCCAGGGCCCGGGAATCTATACCTTTAAAGTACGGGTAACCGATAACGGCAATCCGCCACTGTATGACGAGCAGGAAATTACCGTGACCGTCAACGAAGTCAATATCGCCCCTGTGATGAGTAATGTTCCAGCGAGTGCCACATTAACTCAACTGGTAGCCTACAGTTTTAACGCTGATGCCACAGATGAGGACATACCAGCCCAGACATTAACTTTTAGCCTGGTAGGAGCTCCCAGTGGGGCCAATATCAATAGCAGCACCGGCGTGTTTACCTGGACACCCGCCGCGGAAAATATCCCTGGCAATTACACCTTCATGGTAAGAGTATCTGATGGAATAGCCAATACGGATCAAAGCATAACGCTTACTGTACTAGATGGAATTCCGCCAACGGTAATTACCCAAAACATCACGGTTCAACTTGACGCAACAGGCCATGCTACCATCCATCATTCACAGATCAACAATGGCTCTAAAGACAACCATACACCTGATTCGGAATTAGTATTTTCCCTGGATAAAACCGAATTTGAGTGTGGACATATAGGAAACAATATAGTAACCCTGACTGTAAGGGATGCTGCAGGAAACAGTGCCAGCAACACAGCCATTGTCACTATCACCAAAGCAGTACCAATTGCCAAAGCTAAAAATATCTCGGTAACTTTAGCAGGTGGAATAGCTACCATAACAGCGGCACAAATAGATAATGGCTCCAGCGATGTCTGTGGAACCATAAGCCTGAGCCTGAGCCAAACGAACTTCGATTACTCTCATATCAACAAGGACAACATCGTGACCCTGACCGTAACCGATCAGTATGGCAATTCCTCAAGCGCTACCGCCAAGGTAACAGTAACTAAAGCTCCTCCTGTATTGGCCACTATTGATCCACAATTTATAGAAGAAGAAAGCCTACTAAGCTTTACAGCTTCGGCCACTGATGAATATCCCCTTAATAAACTAACTTTCAGTCTGGTAAACGTTCCTGAAGGAGCCGGCATCGATCCAATAAGTGGTAAATTCACCTGGAAACCGGCTAAAGGAAAAACCGGGGTGCATACCTTTTCGGTGAAAGTGACGGATGATTTTGGGCTGTCGGCCTTGCAGCTAGTTTATGTAACGGTTACCCCAAAAGTAGTTGTATGTAACATATTACCGCCGGTAATTTCAGTAAGCCGGAACGACAAAACTTTTACCGGCCTGGATGAAAAAACCATTACACTGGGCTATGGCGCACAAAAATTAACTTTAAATACCTCTAATAGTGCAACTTCAACTGATTTCAGTTGGAGCCCAGCCATCACAGACTTAAAAAATCCCAATAGTGCCAATCCGGAATTTACACCCAGCAAGCCTGGAGTCTATAATTTTACAATAACTATTAAGGATAAGGTATCGGGCTGCCAGGCAAGCAACTCGATAACCATTACTGTATTAGATGTTATATGCGATGATAAAAATAAAAAGGTAAGTGTAAGCCATAAGGATGGCAAAAGCAATTCAGTTTTATGCATTAGCGTAAATGCTGTAGACGCCCATTTAGCTCATGGTGATAAACTGGCTGGAACAGGTCCCGTTAATGCCGGCTCTGAAAAGAATACCTATTACACCCCTGAAGGCCAGGAAGTTTTAAAAGCAAGCTTATCAGTTCTTGAACCTACCGGCACTCAATTAAAAGCCTACCCCAATCCTTTTGTCAAACAGAGCACCGTGAAATTTACCGTTCCTAATGACGAACAGCGGGTAATTTTAGAAGTGTACAATCTGAATGGAAGAAAAATACGCCATCTGTATGAAGGTAAAGCCGAAGCACACCAGCCCTACAGCTTCCAACTGGATGGCTCCAATTTACCTCCAGGAGTATATCTGGTTAGGTTGATTACTTCCAAAGGAGTAGAAACCTTCAGGGTGATCATGACTGAATGATCCAAGGAAACCCGAGAACGATCAAACCCAAACCCCTATAGGGTTTGGGTTTTTAAAATTTTAGACCCTTTTAACCAATCAAGGAATTGGCATATCTCACAGATTTCAGCTAAACTTGCAGCGTATATGAAAACGTTTTACGGAGATTTGCAGTTAGGCATTCTTGGCGGCGGCCAATTAGGACGCATGTTAATACAGGAAGCCATAAATTATAATATTACTACCCTGGTTTTAGATCCTGATGCGGAAGCGCCCTGCAAAGACCTTTGCAGCCAGTTTTCGGTAGGTTCTTTAACCGATTATGAAACAGTTTACAAATTTGGCAAACAGGTAGACCTGTTGACCATTGAAATTGAGAAAGTAAATGTTGATGCCCTGGAACAATTAGAAAACGAAGGCGTTTTGGTATATCCACCATCACGGATCATCCGGATCATCCAGGATAAAGGTTTACAAAAACAATTTTTTAAAGAAAACGATATTCCTACAGCTCCTTTCCAGCTTATTTCCTCTAAAGAAAGTCTGCAAAAGGCAAGCTTTAACTTTCCATATATCCAAAAACTTAGAAAAGATGGATATGACGGTCGTGGGGTCTTAAAGATCAATTCAACAACTGATTTGGAAATTGCCTTTGAAGCCCCCAGCCTGATTGAAGAATGTATTGATTTTGAAAAGGAACTCTCCGTTATTGTTGCCCGAAACGAGGATGGCGATATCAAAACCTTCCCTTGTGTAGAGATGGAATTTAATCCGGAAGCTAACCTGGTAGAGTTCTTGATCTCCCCTTCCACCCTAAGTCATGCAATTTTGCAACAGGCCGATGACCTGGCTATAAAAATTGCTAATAACCTAAAAATGGTAGGCGTATTGGCCGTAGAAATGTTCCTCACCAAAACGGGAGAGATTTTAGTAAATGAACTGGCTCCCCGTCCGCATAATAGCGGCCACCAAACCATAGAAGGCAATTACACTTCGCAATATGACCAGCATTTACGGGCCATTTTCAATTTGCCTTTGGGCGATACCCGTTCTCTGAGCAATGCCGTTATGATTAACCTTTTAGGTGAAAAAGGTTATGAAGGACTGGCCGAATACGAAGGTCTGAACGAAGTAATGGAAATGGAAGGCGTTTATATCCATCTTTACGGAAAAAAGATCACCAAACCATTCCGAAAAATGGGCCATGTAACCATTATTGACGATGATCGCGAAAAAGCCATCGAAAAAGCAAAAATTGTACAAGGCACCATCAAAGTAATCGCATAAATCAACATAAAGAATATATCTAAGCAAGAACTACAGACCATGAAGAATAAAGTAGGAATTATTATGGGCAGCAAATCAGATCTGAATATTATGCAGGATGCTGCCGATATCTTAAAAGAGCTGAATGTTGATTTCGAAATGACTGTAGTTTCTGCCCACCGTACTCCCGACAGAATGTTTACTTACGCCAAAGAAGCTGCCGGACGAGGTTTAAAAGTAATTATTGCCGGTGCCGGCGGAGCTGCCCATTTACCCGGCATGGTGGCCTCCATTACCCATTTACCGGTTATTGGCGTTCCGGTAAAATCATCCAATTCTATTGATGGCTGGGATTCTATCCTTTCCATCTTACAAATGCCTAACGGGATCCCGGTGGCTACGGTTGCCTTAAACGCTGCTAAAAATGCGGGTTTACTGGCGGCCCAGATTCTATCTACAGCCGATGAATCATTAGCCCAACTCCTGCTAAATTATAAAGAGGAATTGAAAAAAAAGGTAGAAGAAAGCGCCCGGGAAATGGAAGGGCACCAATAAAAAAAGTGCGAATTTAAAAAGCACGAATTACACGAATTGAGTAAATTAGTACGAATTCATAATCGCGGAGGGATGGCGTATTAATAGTTATTCGAATTTTTTTTAGAAAAGCAAGCCCTCTATTCCATCGGCACCGCCAGTCCCGCTTTCCGTTCCAAATCCTCATTCGGCTTCGCCTCATTCCGGGTTTTACACTCCAATCGGGTTTAGATGAGCAAAGCCTTGGATCCTATTGAAGGAACGCGAATCGAGCCGGATTAGTTCGAATCTTGATCTATAAGGCGAGGAACGATGGACGTTAAACGATTAACAAATCACCTCCATCAACACATATTATAAAATATCCAAATACCAAAAGCCTGTTTCTTTTACCTCCTTTAAGGTTTTTAGCTGTAAAGCGGAATAATGTTTCTCTCCGGTATGGAACCGGACCTCTTCTTTAAAGATGGGTCCGGCGAAACAGAAGGTATGAAACTCGCCGTTTTCGCCGCAAGGATCTACCGAAGGAGGAAGTTCTTCAAGAAACCGATTATCAATCAGTCTACCCAAACAACTCTCGGTTAAAGTATCAGTGCTAATGCAACAAATTACGGTTTTAAAACCCAAAGCTAAAAACTCTCTGATCAACTGTCCGGTCTCTTGTTTCCACAATGGGAAATATCCCTTTAAACCAACTTCATCCAGTAATTTTTCGCGATAAATGCGCAAATCTTCCAGAAAAATATCCCCATAAACAACCAGGCTTATGCCCTGCTTCTTTAAATCAGCATAAATTTTCAGCAACTCCGTTTCATAAACGGAATTATCCGGAGAATCAGGTACCCACATTTTCATCAAGGCCAATCCTGTTTGTGCCACCTGCCGATCTAAAACTTCTTCACGTATACCATGTAGGGAAATACGCCGGTAACTTTCATTTAAGGTACATACCAATGTGGTCACCTCTATTTCCGGGTTTTGTCTGGCCAAATACAGCGCCAGGGCAGAATCTTTTCCGCCGCTCCAAAACAAGGCTGCTTTTTGAGGATGATCCATTGGATTATTATTGTGATCTGCTAATTAATAGTTGAGGATTACATTGATTCTAATCTGATTACACCGATTTTATTGATTGTAAAATTGCACAGGTTTTGGATAGCCAAAATCCCGAATGGATCACATATTTATAGTAATGAATTTACATTTCGATTAAGCCCTGTAGGGGCGACATATTTTCTCTGAGGTTCCAATTTACAATCACGGATTTAGTGGCTGCACCGATGAATAAGGTTGTACTCACCAGTTATTTCTTCACTAAGGTTAAAATGCCTATTGCCAATCATGCTCATCAAATCAATCGCAAAAATCAAAGTTCGGACTTTTATTCCACATGCCCTGCCATCTAAACCAGATTGATTGAAAAACCCCGAAATGGAGTCTCGGAGCGAGATGTCCTAACGGTAAACAGAATCAGCGGAATGAGGATTTGGAACGAAAAGCGGGGCTATCGGTACCAAAAAAATGGGAATTCTACTTTTCAAATTAACACATACAGATCCCCAAATTAAACAAAAAACGGCTTGACAAATTGCCAAGCCGCTCTCAAAAAATCATTTTGTTACTTAACGAATTTCCAGTCTAACACCGGCATTCAGATTGATACCTTTGGTGGTATAGCCTGCAAATTCGGTATAATTTTTATCCAGCAGGTTTTTCACATCGGCAAATAAAGTCCATTTAGAACCTGGCTGATATTGCACATAGGCATCCAACATATGATATGATTTCAGATTGGCTTCTACCATTTCAAAGGTCGTTTCCTCAAAATAACGGTCCAAACGGCTGCCGGTAAACTTATAGATCAAATTCAGGTTTACGGCTTTTCCTAATGCAAAACCGGCATTGGCGCCCACTGTATTTTTAGGACGGCGGAATAAATTAAATTCGGTAGCAAAAGGAGTGGTTTGCTTTCCATCTACATAAGAGTAAAAAGCGTTAAGCGTTACCGCATCTGCAGGCTTTGCGGAAGCCTCTATTTCAAAACCTTTATCTTTTTGTTTATTCTGGTTGATGTAACCAAACTTACCGGGTGCGACAGGACCAAAATCGATCACATCTTTGATATCCCGCTGAAAATAGGAGAAACTTAAATTCAGTATTTGAGGCAGCAGATCCAGATCGAAACCGGTTTCGTAAGTGGTTGAAGATTCAGGCTTCAGATTGATGTTGCCGTATTCAGAATATAACTGATATAAGGAAGGTTCCCGAAATGCCGAGGATACGTTTACAAAGATTTTATAACGACCATCAATTACGTAAGAAGGATTGACGGTATAAGTAAAATTGGAACCATACTGGCTGTGATTATTATAACGCCCTCCTATTTCGGTATAAAATCCGCTTTGCGTTTTAAAAAACAAAGAGGTGAACACGCTTCCACGATTGTTATGAGCAGATAATGGAGCGCTATATGGATTTGCCTGATCAGTCTCGGTATATTTATAGCTAAGTCCGCTGGTTAAATCCAGAAAATTGGTCAGAGCGTAATTTAAATCTGCTTCGGCATGGGTAATCTTGCCTATATTATTGGTTTGACCATCCTGATTGAATAAGTTTTTAACATTATTCTGGCTCAAATTAAAATTAGCGCTTCCTTTAGACAAGCTTAAAGTTCCACCTAAGCCGGCTAATAAGGCAGTTTTAGTATAGTTATGGCCCTTGGCATCGGCAAAAGCGCCGGCATCCATATCGGCATGCCGGTTATCGGCTTGCACATTAGCCTTTAACAAAAACTTGTCGGTAAACTGCTGACTTAAATTAAAGCTTAATGACCGCTGATCATACCCATCCTTATCAAAATCTGTTTCTCCATTGGCCGGTTTAGCCGTTGAAAAGCCTTTAGAATTGGTATTGGAAATATTCAAAGCAATGGCTGTTTGTTGGATTTGCCCGTTCAAGCCCAAAGCCTGCTTATAGGTATCATAGTTTCCGGCTGTTGCCATTAGATTGCCAGCCAGCTTTCCGTATCCTTTTTTAGTAATGATATTGATTACACCCGCTACCGCGTCAGATCCGTAAAGGGTAGAATTTCCGCCTTTAAGAATCTCTATACGCTCTACCTGATCTACCGGAATGGCCGAAATATCGTACTGAGCGGTAATTCCCGACACATCATTTACCGGAACACCGTCAATTAAAATCAGGGTGTTACTAGCGCTGCTTCCACGTAGATAAACCGCCTGAACATCACCCGGATTGTTTCCATTGCCGCCAATGGTTAATCCGGCTACATTATTCAATACTTCAGTAAGGGTTCTGCCCTGGCTTTTAGCCAGTGTTTCGGCCGGAATTACCCGAACCACTTTCCCGATTTCAGATTGTTTTTTAGAAGAACGACTGGCCGTAACCACCACTTCGTCCAAATTACGTACAGGCTGCGTCTGAGCCCAGGCATTGCCGGTTAGCAAAGCCAGTTGGGCAAGCCCCAGGCCTACTCCAACATACAGGTTTTTTCTTTTCATTTTGTTGTGAGATAAGTTTTCCCCACAGCAAACAGATCTTCAGAATACTATAAATGACTTATTTTTGCATAAAACGCAAACAGGTCACTCAAGCTTCAATCCCCGAAAGCTATGAATTTGTTTAATGCTCAAGGCAGGTCTTCTGACTTACTCCCCTACAGCCCCGTCTTCCCATTCTGCAAAACAGAACAGTGACGAAAGAATGGGCTTTGGTTTATGGAGCTTACAGCTGCGGGACAGTTATGGATTTACACCATATTCCCTTTTAATCCGGACCAAAAAAATCCGGAACCTTAAGCCTCTGCAAAAATAGCATAAGCAAAAGAATTAACCAAGCTATACGGATTTAGTTGATTTTTATATCTTTAACCTATGAGAAAATTACTGATCCTATCCATATTCCTGATGCCATTGGTTGCAACTGCTCAGAAAACCGATACCGTTTTCTTATCCGGCTTATTGAAATCAAGACCCGACTTGTTTGGAAAGGTGCTCCAGCATCCTACCCAGAATGAAATCCAGATACTTTACACGCAGATAGACCGGGATAAAAATAATGTCCCTCATTTTAAAACATTCAGTTACCGGGCAGATCCCACCTGGTATTTTTATCCGGCAAGTACCGTTAAACTGGCCGCTTCCATTTTTGCCCTGGAAAAACTGAATGCGCTAAAAGTGCCCGGTCTGACCAAAAAAACGACCATGATTACGGACAGTTCTTATGCCGGCCAGACCAAAGTATTGCAAGATACCTCGGCCGAAAACGGTTTGCCCAGCATTGAACATTACATCAAAAAAATCTTACTGGTAAGTGATAATGACGCTTTTAACCGTTTATTTGAATTTGTGGGTCGCGAAGAAATGAACAGTAAACTCCAAAAAAACGGGTTGGTTCATAGTCGTATTTTAAACCGTCTGGCCATAGGCGATGGCGGCGAACCGGCTAAACATACCAACCCCATTTCTTTTTATAATGGGGATAAACTGGTTTACCGGCAGGAAGCCGCATACGATGCCAAAGATTATCCTCTGGAATTGAAAAACCTGATTCGCGGCACAGGTTATATGGATGCCAATGATAAACTGGTGAATGAACCTTATAGCTTTGCCAACAAAAATGTATTTACCATTGAAGATCAGCAGGCTTTAATGAAGAAACTGATGTTTCCGGAAGCTTTTCCGAAAGCAGAACGATTTAACCTGACGCCGGATGATTATCAGCTGATCTATAAATACATGTCGATGTATCCTACAGAAAGCACTTATCCCAATTATGACCCTAAAGAGTTCTGGACGGTTTACAGCAAATTCCTATTTTATGGACATGATAAAAATGCCCAACCAGATCCCAATATTCGCATCTTTAATAAATACGGCGATTCATACGGCTATGTAATTGACAATTCTTATTTCGTAGATTTTAACAGCAAGGTAGAATTTATGCTCACAGCCGTAGTGCAATCCAATGAAGATGGAATTTACAACGATGGAAACTATGAATACGAAACCGTTTGTTACCCCTTCCTGAAAAACCTGGGGCAGATAATTTATGAGCACGAACTGCAGAGAAAAAAGCAGAATTTACCGAAGCTGGAAAAGTTAAAATTTAAATATTAGTAGGGACCGATCTGCGTATCGGCCTTAGGTATCGGCCCTTCGGGATTTTTGGGCCGACACATAGGTCGGCCCCAACCAGGTCGACCCCAACCAGATCGGCGTTTAAAACGGGCCGATACGAGATCGGCCCAACAGTTTACCGTAAATGTGCCCGCAGCATCCAGGCCATTTTTTCGTGTTTTTCCATCAGATTGGTCACAAAATCACTGGTACCCATATCATGCCATTCATTGGCCATTTGATCGACGCGTTCACGGAGTTCCTTAATAACACTTTCATGATCTGAGAGCAATTCTTTAATGAAACCATGACTGTCATTTTTTTCTCTGGTTTGTTCAGAAAGATGGGTAAGCTTTAAAAAACTTCCCAGGGTGGCCTCAGCGTAGTGCCCCAATACCCGAATACGCTCTGCCACATTATCCACAATATCTTCCAATTGCTTGTACTGATCTTCAAAAAACAAGTGTTGGGCATGAAAATCAGGACCTTCTACATTCCAGTGTGCATTTCTGGTTTTGGTATAAAGCACATACTCATCTGCTAAAATATCATTGAGGGCACGTGCTACTTCCAAAAGATTTTTAGAAGTATTACCAATTTTTGCTTCCATTTTTTTATCGATTTTGATTAATGAATAAAACACCCAGACCTAACAGGTTTATATGTAAGCAAAAAGATATTTATTTTGTTTTCGCCAGTATTTCTCAATAACTTTCTTCCTGCTCCCAAATATCTTTATATTCTGCCTCATGCTGCTGAAATTGGGCGTTTACAAAGGGGCAAAGAGCAATAACTTTCAATCTATTTTTACGGGCATAACTCACCATTTCTGCAAGCAGTTTTTTCCCTAAACCCAGCCCCTCACCTTTAGGAAAAACTTCGGTATGATAAACCGTTATGTGATGGCCAGAAATACTAATTACCATTTCGGCAATAGTTTCACCCCCATCCATAATATAAAAGGCACCATGGCCTTTGGCATTAAGTTTTAGTTGTATTTCATCCATCATTTTTTCAATTGGTAAAATCAATTTACCAATTAAAATTATGTTATGAAACAGCCATTATTTTAAGAAATTAAGCAACATAATTATTTTAAAATCCATTTGATAATTAAATCTACCGAGAGATAAAATAAAAACCAGAACAGAACCTTCTATACCAAAACACTATTTCAATGAACTTATGTGACGGTGCACAAGAAAAGCTCCGAATAAAGGCACCAGTAAAGTAGTTCGAATAAAACTTTTGCGGGTTTTCCTACTGATAATTCCACTCTTATAAAGTGTATTTATTGGGGCAATAGTTTGAGCTGCTAATAAAATAGAAGTCAGTGCAATTACGATTAATATATAGCTTTTTATATCCATTTGGTGGTTCAAATTACTAAGTTGGAATTATTATATAATTTAAACAAACCGCATATCATTATAAAATGCGGTTGCAAGTTTATCCATAGCACATGCCAGAAACCAAAAAAAGGGTTGCCTTTTTTTAAGACAACCCGCTTTATTAGCACAATAATATTAAAATTTAATCTTGGATATTTAAACTATTTTTTATTTAGAGACAAAGCCAATGCTTTTTTATGATAAAAATAATCCATAGAGTATTTGCCGCTTCCTGTTAAGAAAAGTAACACATATACAAGCAGATAATGCAGGCCCATCTCCTGTTTCACAAAAGGATCTGAACCATGAATATATAAAACGGCTACCAGCATGGTTATAATTAGTGGAATAGTGGCCAGCCTGGTTCCTAATCCCATTAAAATGAGTACTGAACATAATACTTCTGCAAATACGGTTAAAGCCAAAGAGAATGAAGCGCTCATACCGAATACACCGATAAATTGTACCGGACCCTCATTAAAAAACTGCGCAAACTTAGGCAAGCCATGTGTAAGCATCATTGCGGCAATGGCTATTCTAACTATTAAAAGACTGATATCTATTTGAAAAGATTGGTGATTTACACTAAACAGTTTTTTCATTATTTAATTTGATTTTTTTGTTCGATCTATTTCTTTCCTTACGGCCGGTGCTACCTGGGTGCCAAATAATTCTATTGATTTCATGGTCATTTTATGGGGCACATTACCAACACTGGCTTGTGCCAGGAAACGGGTATTGCCAAACAACTCATGTTCGTATAAAATTTTATCAATTACCTGCTGCACGCTTCCCACCATCAAGGCGCCTTTAGGCGAGCGGGAATAATCAAACTGTTGTTTTGAAAGCGGTGGCCAACCTCTGTCGCGGCCCACGCGATTCATCATCTTAGCATAATAAGGATAAAATTCATCCCCTGCTTTTTGTGAATCCTCGGAAACATATACATGGTTATTGATGCCTATTTGCAGTTGGGATATATCCTGTCCCGCTTTTTTTGCAGTTTCTTTGTACAGATTTATAAAAGGTACAAATTGCTCGGGCATGCCACCAATAATGGCCAACATCAAGGGTAAACCCAATGTAGCCGCTCTTACCGCAGATGCCGGAGTACCACCCGCAGCCAGCCAAATAGGCAGCAATTGCTGATAGGGCCGTGGATAAACGCCTCGATTCTCAAATGAAGGACGATGTTTGCCTTTCCAGGAAAGTTTTTCGTTTTCATTGAGTTTCAATAACAATTCCAGTTTCTCGGTAAATAGCTCATTATAATCATCCAAATCATAGCCAAACAATGGAAATGATTCAATAAATGAACCTCTGCCGGCCATAATTTCTGCCCGCCCTCCGGATAAAAGGTCTACGGTTGAGAAATCCTGAAACACCCTCACCGGGTCGTCTGAACTCAATACCGTTACCGCACTGGTCAGTTTTATATTTTTGGTGACCATAGCGGCCGCCGCCAAAATAATAGCGGGTGAGGATACGGCATAATCCGGCCGATGATGTTCGCCAACGCCAAATACATCCAAGCCTAATTGATCTGCTAATTGAATTTCTTCCATCAGATCTTTAAGCCGCTGATGGGCATTTATGGCTCTTCCGGGCTGTGATTCCGGCTCCATATCCGCAAAAGTCATGAGACCTAATTCCATATTATTAAAAATTGATTTATTGATTAAATCTTCCTTGGCACTTAAAAAAAAATAAATTATTGAGAATAATGGGATAAAATCATTGCCCATTATTCTCTGCTTTCAATCCTTAGTCTAGCTTACTAATTGAACAACAATCATCCGCAGTTTTATGTGAAATCATTGCCAAAAATCTGATCATTGTTCCTACATGAAAACTGCCCTGCTGTCTGCCATTCGCCTATAGCCAAACCGGGATATGATAATTTTTAAATTTTATTTCTGACCAAACTCGCCATCAGCTTTAATTACTACTTCATCGCTGATCATAGGAGCCGGAAAGCCATTGCCTAAAGCAAAATCAGAACGTTTAATAGTTCCTAAAATCTGGATACCGGCCACCGGTGCCCCTTTAGCATTTGGATTAGCAGTTGTGCCTCTGTATAGCATAGTTACAGTAATTGGCTTGGTTATTCCGTGCAGGGTTAGATTTCCCGTAAGGCTGTATTTATTCTTACCTATATTTTTAATCGAAGTGCTTTTAAAATTCATGGTCGGGAATTTCTCAGCATCGAAAAAGTCAGCGCTTTTTAAATGATTATCCCGAGGTTCTATCCGGGTGTTGATGGAGTTGGTTTCGGCTCTCAGTTCTACTACTGCGTCGCTAAAATCCGGCTTGCTGGAAGTAATGGTTACATCGTACTTCTCAAAATGTCCGGGAACATCGGCAATGCCCAAATGCGTTACTGTAAAACCCAGTTTAGAATGATAAGAATCCGCTTTCCAGGAAGTTTGAGCAAAAACGCCAAAAGAAAGGAATAGCAGCGAAAAGATTAATGTGATTTTTTTCATGATTTGTCTGATTTTTAAAGATTAAGATTTGAATTTATTGAGTTTTTGAATTAGCAGTTGCCATCTATAGAGCAGGCAGCCGTATTGCTATTATTAAAAGGTTTAACCTGAGTTTGTTCAAATTCCTGCCAGGATTGCTGTAAGGCCTGTAAAAATATTTCGGGGTCCTGCGCACCGGAAAGGCCATATTTATTGTTAAACACAAAAAAAGGAACACCCCGCACCCCGAGATTTTGCGCCTGATGCTCATCCTGCTGTACTTCTACCGAATAGGCATCAGAAGCAAGCATTTCTTTTACCGCAGTGGCATCCAGACCGATGGAAAGGCCTATTTCCAGAAGCGTGGTTTCATCATCTATATTTTTCCCATCAGTGAAATAAGCTTTGAATAAAGCTTCTTCGGCCATATCACCCAAACCGGATTTTTTGGCCATCTGAATAAGCCGGTGGGCATTGAAAGAATTAGCCACCACTGATTGCTCTGTATTGAAAGTTAAACCTACCTGACGAGCTGTTTCCTCTACTTGCTGATGCATCTGAATAGACCATTCACGGCTTTGCCCTTTGCGGCTGGCCAGGTAATCATACACATCAATTTCAGGCTGGGTTTTTAGCTCCGGGTCTAGCTGAAAACTGTGCCAAACCACTTCTACTTGCTCATTTTGAACGAAGTTTTCCAAGGCAGTTTCAAACTTGCGCTTTCCGATATAACAGAAAGGGCATCGAATGTCTGACCAAATATCTACTTTCATATTCATGTTTATAATAGGGTTATAATTACTAACACTGTTAACTATTGGCAAGGAAAAATTTACCCGTTGATTCCGGATAGAAATCCGTTGATAAAATCACGGAGAACCTGGTTATTCAGCTCTTCCCGAGGATTTACCTGACCCATCATATCAATAGATATCATTCCGTGTAGCATCGACCAAAACGTACGCAGCTTTAAAAGCGGGTCGGTTTGCTTGTTATTACTTTTTTCAATCAGGTTGCGTATAGGCTCTAAAATAATTTCCGTAAAGGCATGTAATTCAGTAATTTGCCGTACCGTTTCGCAGGTAGGTATACCTAAACCATACATCAACTGATAATATTCCTTATTATCATGGGCAAAATCCCAATAAGCATAGGCCATTAGTTCTATTTGCTGTTTAGGATCAGGGTAACGATTTTTAATTTTTAGCAATTCCTCATTCAAACGCCTAAATCCCTGCTTGGTAAATTCCAGCAAAATAGCTTCCTTATTAGCAAAATGGTCATAAATTACCGGTACGCTATATTCAATAGCACCGGCAATTTTCCGAATAGAAAGCGCCTGCCATCCCTCCTGCTCAACTATCTGCCAGGCAGCCTTGAGGATGGATGTATAGACTTCTTCCTTTTGCCTTATCTTACGTTCTATTATTCCCATGTGTTAATCCCTAACAGTGTTAGCAAAGTTAACTAACATTTTTCAAAATTCGAAATACTGTTATTTTTCCTAGCGGGGATAAAAAAGAAATTTCAGGAACGGAATTTGTAATTTTCCCGGTTTAAATATTTCAGGCAGGGATTTTATCTTTACCGCAAAGAAATTACCCCAGCAAAAAACCAAATAAATTACATTATACAAACATTATAAAAACGTATCCTGATGAAAATCTATACCAAAAGCGGCTGTTTAATTGCCGGACTCTTTTTTATGAGCGCTTGTGCGGTGAATCCGGTTACCGGGAAAAAACAAGTCGTATTCATGTCCGAGGCTCAGGAAATTTCCATGGGCAAAGAGGCCGATCCGCAAATCATTGAACAATACGGCCTATATGAAGATAAAGCCTTGCAGGATTTCATTAACGAAAGAGGGAAAAAGATGGCCGCCATTTCGCATCGTTCAAACCTGGAATATCAGTTCCGGATTCTGGATTCGGATGTATTGAATGCTTTTGCTTTACCTGGCGGCTATGTTTATTTCACCCGCGGCATTATGGCTTATTTCAACAATGAAGCTCAGTTTGCCGGCGTACTGGGGCATGAAATTGGACATATTACCGCCCGCCACGGGGTAGCCCAACAAAGAAACGCCATGTTAGGCCAGGTTGGATTAATAGCCGGAATGGTAGTGGCCCCGAAATTAGCAGATTTTGCAGAACAAGCTTCGCAAGGTATGGGGCTTTTATTACTCAAATTTGGACGTGATGATGAGCGCCAGTCTGATGCCCTGGGTGTAGAATACTCTTCTAAAATAGGCTATGATGCCACCGAAATGGCGGGATTTTTTACCACATTGGAGCGGGATCAGGCTAAAAGTGGCGCCCAGGCTTTGCCCGACTTTTTATCTTCGCACCCTAATCCCGGGGACCGGCATATAGCTGTAGAAAAATTAGCTACAGATTGGAAACAGAAATTGCAATTAAGCAATCCGGAAGTTAACCGCAACACCTATTTAAAGCGTATCGAGGGATTAATTTATGGCGCCGACCCCAAACAGGGATTTGTAGAGAATAATGTATTTTATCATCCGGTATTAAAATTCCAGTTTGCTCTGCCTAAAGATTGGGCTTATCAAAATACACCACAAAGAGTTCAGATGGCGCCCAAAGACGGCAAAGCACTAGTCTTCATGACCCTGGCCCAAGGCAAAACCCTGGACGAGGCGGCTAATGGTATACTAAGCAAAAATAATCTCAATTTATTAGAATCCAAAGAGGTGAAAGTAAACGGATTAAACGCCCGGGCTATAACTGCCGAACCTAAAACTCAGCAGCAGGAGCCAATTCGCACCTTATCTTATCTGATCCAATACGGAGATACTATTTATCATATTTTGGGTGTATCTACCACCGCTGACTTTAGCAAATACAGCCCTGATTTTAGCAGTACCATGGAAAGCTTTAAGGAATTGAAAGACTTAACCAAACTGAACAAAAAACCAGAGCGCATCCGCGTTAAAACGGTACAACAGGACGGCACTTTAGAACAGGCGCTTAAAAGCTATAAAGTAGATGCCAAACGCATGGAAGAGTTTTCTATTTTAAATGGCTTAAAGCTTAGCGACAACGTTAGCAAAGGAAGCTTAATTAAGGTTGTGGAGGAATAAGAGAATTCAAATCCAAACTTTGGTGGGCCGGTTTTTATTTGCCACCCTCCTTTCTATGGCTCCCAAAGTAATTAAATACTGAGCTAGAATATAGGTAATAATTATCAGCGGGTCTGTAAATGGATGCAGACCCGCAAATTGATGATAAAACAATACAGCATCAGCTAAAGCCAATAATACGGCTCCCCAAAAAATCATCCGGAAGCTGAACGAATTAACACGATGATACCGGTATCCGGCCAAAATAACCATCAAAGAAATAGACAGCATAGTAACCGTTACCGGGAATCGAAAATCCAGAGTTAAATAAGGTTGCAACCAGGTGTAATAGCTGATAAAAAACACTCCCGCGATAAACAACATCGCATGCCCATATTTTTTAGTTGCCTGCGGGTTGCTTCTAAAATCGCGGTAAAAAGCAAGGGAATAAGCTAAATAACATAAGATATAAGCCCATAATCCCGCCAGGAAAAAATACCGGGATAGGTCTTCAAAAAACAAGGCACAATCTCCCAGGAGTGAAAAGATCAGCCCAACAAAAATCAGTTTGCGAAAACTTCCGTAAAGCCTGGTTTTAGAGGCCAGGTAAATCATCAGCAACAAACAAATCAAGGGGCTTACTATTAACCTAATGTCCAGCTTTTTTAAGGCTTCCGCCAGAAGATTTAACAGGGCGATTAAAGCCAAACTGATACTAAAACCCAGATGCCGTTTCCACATGTCATTCAGAATTAAAGGCGAGATTAAGACTTTCTCTACATCATTTCTCAAATCAGTCGGATTAAATTTGAGAATAAAGAAACAAGCATAGCCCGACAACCGTTTTACACAAAATTGGAAATGTCCCCTATTTGTTTGTTTTGATTCTCTATATTCAACCCCTTATTTAATTCTCCATAAATCATGATTAAAAAATATTGCCTCTTGTTTGCCTTATCCGCTATTGCATTTAGCGTTAATTCGCAAACTAAACCTGCAGCTAAAAAACCTGCCCCGAAACCGGCGGTCACCCCGGCAAAAACTTTCCAGTCTTCCTTAGATTCGGCCAGCTATGCTTTCGGGCTCAGCATTGCCCAGGATTTAAAAGCTCGTGGCACCAAAAGTCTGAATTACAACCAGCTTAGTAAAGCCATGAGTGATGTTTTCCAGGGAAACAAAACGGCGATGACCATGGAAGAGGCTCAACAAGTTATATCTAACTTTCTGAACGCTATTAGCCGCCAAAAATTTGAAGGCGCAATAGCCGAAGGGAAGAAATTTTTGGCCGAAAACAAACAAAAACAAGGCGTAGTAACTTTAGCCAGCGGCTTGCAATATCAGGTTTTAAGGGATGGAAATGGCCCTAAACCAAGTATTAACGATGAGGTTACGGTTCATTACAAAGGCACTTTGTTAAACGGAATACAATTTGACAGCTCTTACGACCGCAATGAACCCGTTACTTTATTATTAACGCAGGTAATTCCGGGTTGGACCGAAGGTTTACAGCAAATGCCGTTGGGTTCTAAATTTCGCTTCTTTATTCCCTGGCAATTAGCTTATGGCGAACAGGCTGCCGGAGAAATTCCTCCTTACAGTGTGCTGGTTTTTGAAATAGAATTGCTGAAAATTGGCCAGTAAAAAAACTCAGAAAAACTAAAAACATCCTCAAAGGCATCCAAAACGGTTTTCTATCATTAGCTTTGCTAAATAATTCAAAGAAGATGAAATTCAAGCTTGGAGATTTTGTGCGTTTTGTTGATGAACGACGTGAAGGCTATATCACCCGCATGATCGATGAACAAACCGTAGCGGTAACCGATGAGGATGATTTTGAAATACCCGTTTTAATATCTCAAATTACCTGGGTACATGGCCACATGCCCGAAGTGCAGGAAAAATCGCCCGCAGAAAGCACTGTTCCGGAACAAGAGTTTCAATCGAAAGGCATTTTTTTGGCTGTAGCCGATGACCAGCGTGCTTCATCGGTGGTTCATTTTTATTTACTGAACCAAACCGGCTATCAATTGCTTATTACCCTCCAAACTGAAAAGCTTCAGCAATTTAAAGGCGAATTTTCTGGTAGCGTTCAACCTAACTCTCTGGTTAAAATTTATTCGGCAGCTTTATCTGAAATGGATAAATGGCCGGAATTTCATTTCCAGGTATTATATTATACCAGCCAAAACATTAAACCGGTAAAACCCCTGTACAAAATAGAAAAATTCAGGGCCAAGGATTTTTCGGGCGCTAAAAAACAGGTTTCTCAGCTCAAACAAGCTGCCTGGTTAATTCAACTGGACGAACCTGAACTGGTTATTGACACCCAAAAACTTAAAGAAAGTTTTCATAAACCCGCCGCCGAAAAAGCGCAGGTAGAAAAACCGGCCAAAGAAATAGACCTGCATATTGAAAAATTGAGGGATGACCATCAGTTTTTAAGCAATTCAGAAAAGCTAAATATTCAATTAGCCCATTTCCAAAAAGCTTTTGAAGCAGCCATTGTGCACAAACTGCCTTCCATTATTTTTATCCACGGAGTGGGCAATGGCACCTTGCGTAACGAAATCCATAAAAAAGTAAGCAAGCATCCGCAGGTAAAAACTTTTATGGATGCTTACAAAGAAAAATTTGGCTACGGAGCCACCGAAGTGATCTTTAAGTAAAAAAATAGATTAAAGATTTTTAATTCGATTAAACAGATTATAAAAAACAATGAACAGGCGGTTCAATGTAATTAGGAAAGATGTCATATTAAAAGCTTATTAAATAACAATTCCAGGTTATTTAATAAGCTTTTAAGGCATAAAATCAGGGTTAGTTTTTGCTCAGGTAAATATTCACCCTTACATCACCTCCTTTAGTATTTCGCGGTGCGAGCTTTCTACATGCTGTTTAAACTTCTCGTACCATTCTTGCCAGTCTTTTTGACCCATATCTTTCGTTAAAGCCGCTTCATAATCAGCCAACGATTTTTGGTTTTCTTCCATGATCAACCGATATGAATCGCCAGTAAAGTCTGACAATATCCGCATGGACTGAGACTCGGGCATCATGCCTTTTTTGCTGGCCTCTTCCAATAAAGCTTTTGCATCCTTGAAGTGGCCAAATTTTAACTGAAATATATCTCGAACTACATACATAATGATAATTTTTTTGAATTCATAAAAAACAACAGCCCGGTTTAACTAATGGTTTTTTCAAAAAATTTATCTTAGATAATTCAGCAAAAAGGATTCTTACTAAAAAGAATTGCCATTTTCAGTACGGTCTATTAATAAGTTGGCCGGCAAGTCTGCTACAGGAATTTTCTGACCAATGAGTTGCTCCGCCTTCTCCAGGCTTCCTTGTTCTGCCTTACTGCTGAAAATTATTCCGTTAGATTGTTTAGCCCCGGATTGCATCATCCTGTTTAACAGAACTTCTTTTACTTCGGGCAATTCAAAATGGATAATAACCGGAAAGTCCTGAATATCTGCAGCCGGAGAACCTTCTGTAGCGATGATTAAAACGCGTATTTCAGACTGAGCATTAAAATCTTCGATGCTATCAAATCCCTTTAGTTCAAAAGAAAGCGGTTTTAACACTGCGGCTTTCGCGGCCAAAACCGGAAGCAAACTTTTATATAACTTATGTGCCGTTAAACGGGAATTTACAAATACAGCAACCTTGGAAAACTGATTTTCATCCTGCAAAAGCAGGTTTAACAGGTTAATTTTAGTCTTCAAATTTGGAACCTGATAACCAAGCTGCGGATAAGCTTCCATTTTATTTCCTTGCGAGATCTCCTCTTCTACCTCAACCAAAGCCGGGAAATTCATAAAGGACTCAACCATTTGGCTCAGCTTATGGTCTATTGTTTCGGTAAAAATCAGCCGTTGGCATTTGGGAGTGCTTCGAGCCAGTTCCTTCAATGGCACTTGCAGGCTCTGTTTCAGCATCAGGCTGGCATCATCCACAACAAACATCATGATTTTATTCAGATTTAAACCCAGCTTTAAATAAACAGCCCGGGCCTGATCTGGGGTAGATACCACAATATCGGCTCCATCGGCCAACTCATCCATCTGCTCTTCTATCGGCATAGCGGCATGTAAGCCTAGTATGCGGATGGTTTTATTTTTATTGAGTAAATTAAACTGCTCGCTAACATCCAGTACCTTTTGCTGGTTTGGAACCAATACCAAAGCTCTTGGGGCCTCATCTCCTTGTTTTAATCGCATTAAAACCCCAAGCACATAGGTGGTTGTTTTGCCGCTTCCGGCCGGAGCCACAGCAATAACATCCTGTCCGCCAATGATCCTGGACATTACTTTAGCCTGAATTTCCCGGGCTTCCCGGTATCCGGCCTCCATCATCGATTTTATTAAAGGCTTGCTTAGTTTTAATTTCTCTAACAACACAATTCTGATTTAAATTTAAAATGCTGCAAATTAAAGAACTTCTGGCCGGGATTTTCCTAAAAACATAGCATTCGTACATTTCATAAAACATCACATCCTGCAAATCACATTAAAATAATTATTTTAGCACAGATGATTCCATTAATATCCAAACTTCCTAACGTAGGAACAAATATTTTCTCGGTCATGTCTCAATTGGCCCAAGAGAATCAAGCTATCAACTTATCCCAAGGTTTCCCTGATTTTGAAATGCCCCAGGGACTGATCAAACTGGTTAATAAACACATGGGCCTGGGGCATAATCAATATGCGCCCATGCCCGGCATTTTATCCTTACGGGAACGATTAGCTGATAAAGTAAATAGCCTTCACGAAGCCAATTACAATCCGGAAACTGAAGTAACTATTACCGCGGGAGGCACCCAGGCTATTTTTACGGCCCTTGCCGCCACCATACAACCCAATGATGAGGTGATCATTTTTGAACCCGCTTATGATTGCTATGCCCCTATTGTCAAAATTCTGGGCGGAGTAGTCAAATCATTCGAGTTATCGCCTCCGGATTATAAAATTGATTGGGAAATGGTCAAAAAGCTGCTCAATAGCCGCACCCGCCTGATCATTTTAAATTCTCCGCATAATCCTACCGGGATGACCTTAACCGCCGAGGATATGCATCAGTTAATCCAAATTACCAGGAATTCAGATCTATTGATCTTAAGCGATGAGGTTTATGAGCATATAATTTTTGATGGCCGGCAACATTTAAGCATTGCCCGCTACCCTGAACTGAGAGAAAGAGCCTTTATTGTAGCTTCTTTTGGCAAATTGTTTCACAATACCGGCTGGAAAACCGGCTATTGCCTGGCTCCGGATTGGCTGATGAGTGAATTTAGAAAAGTACATCAATTTCTGGTTTTTAGCGTCAATACACCCGTTCAATATGCCATAGCCGATTTTTTAGCGGATAAAAACTATTACCTGGAATTAGCCGGTTTCTTCCAACAGAAACGAGATTTTTTCAGGGATTTAATGACGAACACCCGCTTTGACCTATTGCCTTGCCACGGTTCTTATTTCCAATCAGTGCAATATGGCCGCATTAGCGATGAAAAAGATCTGGATTTTGCCAAAGAGTTAACCATCCGTTTGGGTGTGGCTGGCATACCGGTTTCCGCTTTTTACAGTAAAGATACAGATTACCGTGTTTTACGTTTTTGTTTTGCCAAAAAGCAAGAAACCTTGGAAAAAGCCGTTGAAAGGTTGATCAAAGCATAAAATGGAATGGATGTTGCTACTCCCTGAATAAATCGACTAATAGTGTAATTCGAAAACTCGAATTAGTGCTATATAATTTTCTTTATATGATTGATACTTTAAAAATTACCACTTTCCAAGCCTATCTTTTCTGGGAAAACATTGATAAAAATCTTCAAAACCTGGGTTTAAAGCTATCCTCCATCCGTGAGAAAACAGACCTGATTGTATTGCCCGAAATGTTTAGTACGGGTTTTACCATGAATGCCGAGAAACTGGCCGAAGAACCCGAGGGAAAAACCATGCAATGGATGCATGTTCAGGCTCAGAAATTTGATTGTGTAATAACCGGAAGCCTCATTATTAAAGAAAACGGGAAATATTATAACCGCCTGATCTGGATGCGCCCTGATGGCAGCTATGAAAAATACGACAAACGCCATCTTTTTGGCCTGGGCGATGAAGATAAACACTATACCGCCGGCACAGAAAAGCTGTTTGTGGACTTAAAAGGCTGGAAAATCCATCCGGCAATTTGCTACGATCTTCGTTTTCCGGTATGGTTGCGCAATAAAAACGCAGAATACGATCTACTGTTGCTCATTGCGAGCTGGCCCGAACGGCGTTCATTGCATTGGCGTACACTTATCCCCGCCAGGGCGGTAGAAAACCAGGCTTATGTGGTTGCGGTAAACCGGGTAGGCCATGATGGAAATGAGATTTACCATTCGGGCGATTCCATGTGCATTGACCCCAATGGCAATGTAGTTTATTATAAACCGAACGATGAAGATCTATACACTTTTTCCATCAATAAACATGAAGTGGTTAAAGCTCGCCGGGCTTTCCCATTTTTGAAAGATGCCGACGATTTTAAAATAGTATAAGGCTTTCAGGATTACGATGCATTGATTTGAAACTATTTTTTCTCATTCAGCAGAAGTTGTTTGCACTCTGCCAAAGTATTTTTTTCTTCTTTGGGAGGCTTGGGTAGTTTTAAATCCAATGATTTCAGGGTATCTGCAATGATTTCGCCGATGGCCAAACGTGCAAACCATTTTTTATCGGCCGGAATAATATACCAGGGCGAATCTTTTGTGGCCGTAGCATTAATAGCCTCTTCGTAAGCTTTCATGTATTCATGCCAATACTTTCGTTCTTCCACATCAAAGGCAGAAAATTTCCAGTTTTTCAAAGGATCATCAATCCGTGATAAAAAACGTTTCTTTTGTTCGTCCTTAGAAATATGTAAAAAAAACTTGATCAGAATAGTTCCGTTGCGGAAAAGATGCTTTTCAAAATCAAGGATACTTTCATACCTGGCTTTCCAAAAATGTGGATTCAAGCTATCCAGAGTCGATATATTGGCAATTCCTTCTTTTAAAACCAGTTCGGGATGTACCTTGCAAATCAACACATTCTCATAATGCGAGCGATTATGAATCCCGATCCGGCCCTTTTCGGGCAGATTTTTATAATGTCGCCATAAAAAATCATGTTTATATTCTTCGGCATTGGGCTGTTTAAAGCTGTAAACCTGGCAACCCTGTGGATTAACCCCACTCATCACATGTTCTATGGCGCTATCCTTTCCGGCGGCATCCATCGCTTGAAAAATAATCAATAAGGAATAACGATTGGTGGCATATAATTTTTCCTGCAATTCCTCCATTTCCAGCTTATATTTATTCAGCGCTTTTGCTGAATCCTCCTTAGAATAATGCGCTGAATAGCTGCTACTATAATTACTCAATTCAATTTTTTTATCGCCACACACGCGAAACTTTCTGATATTTTCCTCCATGCCGAAAATTTATTAACTCTAATTTTTATTCTAAGTAAAAGAATTCCTAATTCAGAACGTTTTCTAAAAACAAAGCTTAATTTACAATATAAGCGGCGTATTTTTTACATATTTACTCCATGTTCAGAAGAATTAAAAACAAGCCTCTGCGTTATAGCGCCATCTCACTTTATTTCATCGTTCTCTTTTTCTGCGCCATTGAACTAAATTTTTTATGGCTATTTGGGTACTCCCCTACCATTAAGGATATTAAAACTCCCAATCTGAATATTGCTTCAGAAGTATATACCTCAGATGGTAAATTAATCGGGAAATATTATAAAGAAAACCGCACCCCGGTTACCTATGATCAGATAGCTCCCGGCGTGATTGATGCGCTGGTAGCAACAGAGGATGTTCGCTTTTTTAAACACAGTGGCATCGATCTTCGCTCATTGATTTCCAGCACTATTTCTACCGCCCAGGGCGATAAACGTGGAGCCAGTACCATTACTCAGCAATTGGCCAAAAATTTATATAGCACCCGCAACCAAAAATCGCAAGGACTAATCAAATATATTCCCGGCGTACGCACCCTGGTGTACAAATTAAAGGAATGGTTAACGGCCTACAAACTGGAAAAAAACTATTCAAAGGAAGATATTCTGACTCTTTACCTGAATACAGTGCCTTTTGGAAATAATACCTACGGAATTAAAACAGCGTCCAGACGCTATTTCAGTAAAGACCCTGCCAACTTGCAGATTGAAGAAGCTGCCATGCTAATTGGCATGTTAAAAGCAACTACAACTTATAATCCGGTTAAAAATCCCGAAAAATCACTAGAACGGCGAAACACGGTTTTATCTCAAATGAATAAATACGAGTTTTTAAGTGCGGCGCAATACAAAGAATTTAGCAGCCGCCCGCTCAAATTAAAACCCGGAAAAGTTGATGAAGGCACCGAGGGCGGATCTTATTTACGCTCGGCCGTAGCTAAATATCTTGAAAAATGGTGTGCCGATAATAATTACGACCTGTACACCGATGGTTTAAAAATTTACACCACCATTGATTCTAAACTGCAACAATACGCCGAAGAAGCGGTAACCGATCAAATGAAAACCCTGCAGCGTCGCTTTGAAAGCGTTTGGGGAAATGAAAATCCATGGCGTACTTCAGATGGAAAAGAAATCAAAGATTTTCCCGAAAAAGCGGCTCAACGCCTCCCATATTATAACTATCTGAACAAGCGCTATGCCGCTACCCCGGATTCTGTTTCTTATTATCTCAATAAAAAGAAAAAAATGAAGGTATTTAGCTGGCAGGGAGATAAAGAAGTAGAGTTTTCTACCATCGATTCTATTAAATATTACGCCAAAATCCTGAATACTGGTATGATGAGCCTGGATCCGTTTACCGGCCATATTAAAGTTTGGGTTGGCGGTGTTAATCATGATTATTTTAAATACGACCACGTAAACCAGGCAAGAAGGCAAGCGGGCTCTACATTTAAACCTTTTGCCTATTTAACCGCCCTGGAACAAGGCATGAATCCCTGTGATAAGTTTACAGACAAGCCTGTTAAAATTGCTTACCAGGATGGAAATAAAACCGAATACTGGGAACCCAATAATGCCGATTTCCATTTTTCCTACCGGGAAATGTCATTACGCTGGGCGATGGGAAAATCGGTTAATTCCATTACCGCCCAAATTACCGAAAAAGTGGGTTGGGATAATGTAGTTAAATATGCTCACCAATGCGGTATTGAAAGCAAATTAAAATCGGTGCCATCAGTAAGTTTAGGTTCTAACGATGTTTCGGTTTATGAAATGGTAAAAGCGTACGGAACCTTCTTAAATAAGGGCGTGAAAACTACCCCTATCCTGGTAGAAAAAATAATGGATAATGATGGCAACCTGATTGAAACTTTCCAGGCCAAGCAGGAACGGGCCATTACAGAAGAAATAGCCTGGCTAATGCTTTATATGCTCCGTGGCGGTATGGAAGAACCTGGTGGTACTTCACAGGCCTTGTGGGAATGGGATTTATGGAAAAACAACAATCAAATTGGCGGTAAAACAGGCACATCTTCCGATTATGTAGATGGCTGGTATATGGGTATTACCAAAGATCTGGTTACCGGCGTTTGGGTAGGTTGTGATGAACGAAGCGTACATTTCAAAACTTCAGCCACCGGCGAAGGATCACGCACGGCCTTACCTATTTTTGGCAAGTTCATGGAAAAAGTATACCGAGATCCCTCTACCGGAATTACCCAGGGGCCATTTCCTAAACCAGGCGTAACCATTACCCGGAATTACCAGTGTGTAACTCCTCGTATTATTGACACACTTCAGGTAGATAGTACCCTCCTGGATTCAACATTGCACATGCCAGCTGATACCGGCCTGGTTACTCCTGTTGAACCTGTAAAAACTCCTACGGAAACTAAAGACCTGAATAATAAGCCACCAGAAAAAGTTCCGGCCAGAACTACCGAAGAGCCTGAACCAGAAAAAAAGAAGACCAGAAAAGAATTGCGTATGGAGCGAAGGAAGAAAAATGAAGAAAAAAACAATTAAAGTATTTTCATTATTTATATGTTTACTGGCTATTAATCCGCATTAGTTATAACCAGCGCCAGATTTATTTTCCGCATATTAGAAATAAGATTACTTATGATGAAAAACATGAACGTTGCTCGCCCTAAAACCACTTTATGGTTGTTTTTTGCAATTTTCTTAATCCTTTCTTTTAACGATATCCAGCCGGTTTCGGCCCAGTATTTTGGCCAAAATAAGGTGAGATATAAAAACCTAAAGTTTAAAGTTTTAGAATCACCCCATTTTAACTTATACTATTATCTAAAAAACGATAGCCTGATTAAACGCTTTATTCGTGAAAGCGAAGTTTGGTATGATCTTCACCAACAGGTTTTCAGAGATACATTTAATAAAAAGAATCCCGTAATCCTATACGCTAACCATCCTGATTTCCAACAAACAACCGCTTTGCAGGGCGAAATTGGCGTTGGTACCGGCGGGGTAACCGAAGGGATGAAAAACAGGGTAATTATGCCTGTTACCCAATTAAACCAACAAACCCGGCACGTACTGGGACATGAGCTGGTACATGCTTTTCAGTATCATCTTCTACTGGGGGGCGATTCTACCAGTCTGGAAAATATTGGCAACCTACCTCTATGGATGGTAGAAGGTATGGCTGAGTATTTATCTGTTGGCAAAGTAGATGCTTATACAGCCATGTGGATGAGGGATGCTTACTTAAACAAAGATATTCCAACCCTTAAAGATCTTACTACCAGTAATAAATACTTTCCTTATCGATACGGACAGGCTTTCTGGTCGTACATTGGTTCTACCTACGGAGATACAGTTATCGTTCCGTTTTTCAAGGAAACCGCTAAATATGGATATGAGATGGCCATTAGACGTACTTTTGGCTATGATGAAAAAACCTTATCAAGCCTTTGGAAAAACAGCATCGAAACCGCATATCGCCCTTATCTGAAAGATACTGCGCAAGTACCCATTGGAAGACGTATTATCGATGAAAAAAATGGCGGCGAACATTATAATGTGGCCCCGGCTATTTCACCCGATGGAAAACTGGTAGCTTTTCTTTCAGAGAAAGACCTCTTAAGCATTGATCTTTTCCTGGCGGATGCCCAAACAGGAAAGATCATTCGGAAACTAACCAGTAAATCCCGAAATACTCATATTGATGAATTTAACTTTATAGAATCCGCGGGAGCCTGGTCGCCAGACTCCAAGCGCTTTGCTTTCAGTGTATTTAGTGAGGGTCGCAACCAAATGATTATTGTAGATGCCGAAAATGGCCGCACTTTATCTACTACCAGCATTGATGATGTAGAAGAGTTCAGCTATTTAAGCTGGTCGCCTAATGGTACCGATATTGTCTTTTCAGGTTTAAGAAACGGGCAAAGTGATTTATATCTCTACAATTTAAACACCAGGAAAACAACCCAGCTTACTAACGATAAGTATTCTGATTATCAGCCTTCTTTTTCGAATGATGGCACCAAAATCGTCTTCAGCAGTGATCGAACTACTTACGATCGTTCTAAATCGGTGGCTATCACTTTCAATTTGGCTGTATTGGATTTGGCAACTAATCGTGTAGATAACATCCCTGTTTTTGATGGGGCCAACAATCTAAATCCACTTTTTTCGGCTGATAATAAGAGCATCTACTTTTTATCTAACCGGGATGGCTTCCGTAACTTATATCGTTACCAACTTTCCAGTGGCGTTGTAGAACAATTAACTGATTATTTTACCGGCATCAGTGGTATTACTGAATATTCTCCGGCTATCAGTATTTCCCGAAATGACGATATTTTATACTCTTATTACCGGGCTCAAAAATATGCAATCTATAATGCCAGAGCTTCAGATTTTACAGCCAAACCAGTAGATCCAAATGCTTTAAACTTTGATGCGGCTACTTTACCTCCACCAAAATCTGTAGGAGTAGATATTATTAATGCAAACCTTAGAAATTTTGAACGTTTTGAAAGAATTCCGGGAGAATCTATCAAAACGATCGCTTACCGTCCGCAATTTAAACTTGATTACTTAACAAGTAATGGTGTTGGCGCATCGGTAAGCCGTTTTGGTACTGGCTTGGCGAGTGGCGTTCAGGGGGTTTTTAGTGATATTTTAGGCCGGAATCAGATTTATGCAGCGGCAGCTGTAAACGGAGAGATCTATGATTTTGGCGGCCAGGTTGCCTATATTAACCAGCAGAGTAGGATAAACTGGGGAACTGCCGTTTCGCATATCCCTTACGTATCGGGCGTAGTAACTGCTTCTGTTGACCAATTACCGGCACAAGGAGGCGGAACCATCACCGCTTTTAATGAGCGCTATGATATTATCCGCACTTTTGAGGATCAGCTTCAATTCTTTGGCTCCTATCCCTTTTCAAGAGTATACCGCTTTGATGCCGGAACCGGGGTATCACGCTACAGCTATCGTATTGACCGATACAACAATTTCTATGAATTTGATCCCAATTCCGGCCTAATTGGTTTCCCATTAGGATCTAACCGACAAAAATTATCCCGGGAGCAAGCTTTCCAAACCTATGGAGTTGATTTCAAGCCTTTTACAACCTACCAACTAAATGGTGCATTTGTAGGTGATAATTCTTTTATGGGAGTAACAGCCCCATTGGATGGATTCAGGTTCCGGCTTGGCGTTGAAGGCTATATGGGCGATTTTCATTTAGGTGCACTAACCGCCGATCTACGCCGCTATGTACGTGTGAAACCTGTTACTTTTGCTGCCCGCCTGTATAGCTATTCTCGTTTTGGCCGTGATCAGGATCGTCTGTATCCACTTTTTGTGGGATATAATTATCTAATCAGAGGCTATGAAGCCAATTCTTTTTATAAAAAAGGGACCGCGGTTAAAGACGGATTTGATATCAACCAATTAGTAGGAAGCCGCATCGCAGTAGCTAATTTTGAGATCCGCCTGCCTTTTACCGGGCCGAAACGTTTATCGGTTATAGAATCTAAATTCGCATTTACAGATTTGAATGCTTTCTTTGATTTCGGTCTGGCTTATAATAAAAATTCCATTGTTTCTTTCAACTCACAGCCACGCAACCTGGGCACTGTTCCGGCACCAACCCCAGATAACCCTAATGGAACCGTTACTGTTTTTGAACGGGTACCGGCCTTAAGTGCTGGTGTTTCTTTACGGGTTAACGTATTTGGATATTTTGTTCTGGAACCCTATTTCGCTGTTCCATTTCAACGTAAAGACGTTAAAGGAGGCGTGTTTGGGTTAGTATTTGCGCCGGGTTGGTAAAAACAATTTGAACTTCAAAGGGCCATCTCTATTGGGATGGCCTTTTTTGTTAGATCTTTGCAAACTCATAACAATGGACGATAAACGAAAGACAATTCACAAATAAATTCGATCACTCATGTCCTCATCTTATTAAACCTCTCTCCTAATAACCTGTTTATTAAATAGGATTTCAGGTATCTGAAACTCATTTAATCATTTTCAAGATGAAAACTCTATTCAGTATTTTGCTAATCAGTTTGTTTTTCATGAGCTCAGGTTGTGGCCAAACCCAGCCTAATCAGGAACAAACCCAGACTTCAAAAAAATTCCCACTTTACAAACCCAATAGCGAATGGAAGAAAATACTAAGTCCAACAACTTATGAAGTAATGGTAAACAAGGGCACAGAACCTGCTTTCAACAATCCATATAATAGCTTGTACCAGAAAGGTATCTATGTAAGCGCTGCAACCGGCGAACCTTTATTCAGCTCTGATGATAAATATGACTCCGGAACCGGATGGCCAAGTTTTACCAAACCCATCAACCCACAAGCCGTCATAGTTATTAAAGAAAACAGTAATGAGGTAATTGAGGCCAAAACCGGTCTCCATTTAGGACATGTATTTAACGATGGGCCGGTTGATAAAGGCGGAAAACGTTACTGCATGAACTCTGCGGCGTTAAAGTTTATCAAAAAATAAGAAACACAAATAAAAGAAACACGAATTTCAAGAATTCAACGAATTAGCACTAATCTAAAAGAGAAGAACACAAATTGACGAATTAGCGCCAATCTAAAAAGAAAATAGAATTGTACCAATTAGGCGAAATACCATTTCGTGTAAAATCAGTTTAATTCGTGTAATTCGTGTTCATTTCCAATCTGGTAATTCGTGCTGTTCTAATTATGAAAAACTCCTGCAGATATTGCCGGCATGTTATTGAAATTACTGGCCAGCATTTTTTCAAGGTCTAAGCCCAAGGTTAGGTCCAGCCAATCTGGATTCACTGAACGCACCAAACGGTCTTTTTGAATTCGGGTAAAGCGACTAATCAGATTAAATCTTTGCAAAGCATCGCTTTCTGAATTCAGTTCCTCAAAATAAACCAGGCGGGTTAACTGCTGTCCGGAATCAAAAAACAAATGAGGCATTTGGCGATAAAAAGCCATAGTTTTCATCAGATCAGCGCTCATGCCTACATGTAAACAGCTACGGTTACGATCGGTAACCAGATAAACGTATTTTTTCATTTTTCTTCCTTTATAAAAAATCAAAATCCCAGCCTGGATTCAAAAATATTTTGCTAATTTTATGAGCATAAAAATACTAACTATTTTAGTATTCGCAAATTTATTTTTCAAAATGGCTAATATTTCCTCCAACCTTAAATACCTGCGTAAGAAAAAAGGGCTTACACAGCAGCAATTCGCAGATTTGCTAGAAATTAAACGTTCACTGGTGGGCGCATATGAAGAAGAACGTGCTGAACCCAAATACGAATTGCTAAAAAAATTCGCAAATTTTTATGAATTATCCATGGATGAATTGGCGAATGATCAAATTGATGATAAGTGGAAACCTAAACCCAAAGGAGATCCAGCCAACCTCCGGGTCCTAAGTATTTCGGTAGATTCTCAAGACCGGGAAAATATAGAACTGGTTCCTGTAAAAGCCAGTGCCGGTTATTTAAATGGTTATGCTGATCCGGAATACATCAGTGAACTGCCCAAATTCCATTTACCCATGTTTAAACAAGGAACCTACCGGGCCTTTGAAATCAAGGGAGATTCCATGCTTCCGCTGCAACCGGGTACAATTGTTATTGGCGAATATTTAAGTAGCTGGAATGATTTGAAAATTGGAGACACCTATATTATCATCAGCAAAAGCGAAGGCGTGGTTTATAAAAGGATAGGCAATAAATTTAAAGAGAATAAACCTTTAAAACTTGTTTCCGATAATCCAGTTTATGAGCCTTATACCATTTCGGCCGAAGATGTAGTGGAAATTTGGAAAGCCAAAGCTTTTATCAGCACTCACTTCCCGGAACCAATGCCAGAACCTACTTTGGAAACTTTAACCAGTATGATGGCGCAAATGCAGAAATCCTTAACAGACCTTAAAGGAAATTAAAATTAGTAAGAACTCTTAACATATTTTAACATACCCTAATTAAACCCTGAGACTGAAATTGGACTCTATCTGTATATCAGAAAAACCTACAGATATGAAAAAATTAATGTTAACCGCTGCCTTATTTATAGGGCTAATCAGCTTGGCAAATGCCCAGCAAAAAATGAAGGAGCATAAATCGCCTGAACAAAGAGCTGAACGTATGACTGCCATGATGGACCAAAAACTTCATTTTACAGCCGACCAAAAAACCAAAGTATATAAAATCAACCTGGACCGGGCTAAAAAAATGGAAAAGCTGATGAAAGAGCACAAAGCGTTGATGGATGAGAGCAAACAAAAAATGGACAAAGTTCTAACCGATTCTCAGCGCAAAGCCCTGGATCAGATGAAAGCTGAACGCCACCAAAAAATGAAAGAACATTGGCAAAAAGGTAAAAAATGGGAAAAAGAAGGTAAGTCTAAACAATAAGTCCATTTATCATTTTTTGATAAGAAAAGCGGTCGATAGGGCCGCTTTTCTTATTTTAGCAAAAATTTGTTTTGAAAAACACCCAAGCACTTCTGGCCAAACGTCTGCAGCAAAGGATAGAAAACAATTCATACAGAACTTTGAAACCATCCTCAGGTTTAATTGATTTCTGTTCTAATGATTATCTGGGATTTGCCCGTTCTGAGGAACTAAAAAAGCTCTTCCAAACCAAATTGAGCCATTACCCGGATTACAAATTAGGATCAACTGGCTCCCGCCTTTTAGCCGGGAATGATTTATTTACCGAAGAACTGGAAGCCGAAATAGCATTATTTCATCAGGCAGAAAGCGCCTTGCTCTTTAATTCGGGATACGATGCCAACTTGGGACTATTCTCTTCGCTGGCTCAGCGAGGTGATACCCTAATTTGCGATGAGCTGATTCATGCTTCCATTATTGATGGCGCCCGTTTAAGTTTTGCCAACCGCTACAACTTTAAGCATAATGATCTGAGCAGCCTGGAAGAAAAACTGCGTCATGCAAGCCAAACCAAGGGTCAGGTTTTTATCGCGGTAGAAAGTATTTATTCTATGGACGGCGATGAAGCGCCGCTAAAGGAAATTTGTGGATTGGCCTCCCGGTTTAATTCGGCCATTTTAGTGGATGAAGCCCATGCTACCGGTATTTTTGGTCATCAGGGTCGAGGTTTGGTACATGAGCTAAACCTGCAAGATCAGGTATTTGCCCGGCTCATTACTTTTGGTAAAGGTCTGGGTAGTCATGGCGCCGCCGTACTGGGCAGCCATACCCTCCGCTCCTACCTGGTTAATTTCGCCCGTTCTTTCATTTATACCACCGCTGCCCCTTTTAGCAGCCATCTGACTACTAAAATAGCTTACCGATTTTTGCAATCGCAAGATCATCAGCGGGCATTAATGGAGCGTATCAAATGCTTCCGCGATATTTTACAAGATAAACCTCAGCTTTTATACAGCCGCTCGGCCATACAGGCCATCTTAATCCCGGGAAACCGGGAAGCCAAACAAGCCGCCACCGAATTAGAAAAAGCCGGTTTTGATGTGCGGGCCATTTTAAGTCCCACGGTAAAAACAGGATCCGAACGTTTAAGAATTTGCCTACACAATCATAATTCGATAGAAGAAGTTGAGCAGTTAGCTACCCAATTAAAATCCATCTTATGAAAAAACCGCTTTTTGTAACCGGCATTGGAACCGGCATAGGAAAAACCATTGTGTCGGCTGTTTTGGTTGAAAAACTAAAAGCCGATTACTGGAAACCCATCCAATCCGGCGATCTGGACCAGAGCGATACCCATACCGTAAAGAATTTAATTTCAAACTCCAGTTCTATATTTCATCCGGAAGCTTATCGCTTAACACAACCTTTCTCGCCTCATAAATCGGCGGCAATAGACGGTATTACTATTGATCCTAGCAAAATCATCCTGCCAGAAACCCAAAACCAACTGATTATAGAAGGAGCCGGCGGTTTAATGGTTCCTTTGAATGATGAATTTTTAATGATCGACCTAATCAAGCAACTCCAGGCAGAAGTGGTATTGGTGGTGAAGCATTATTTAGGCAGTATTAACCATACGCTTCTTTCTGTAGAGATTTTGAAAAACAGAAATATCCCCATCAAGGGAATTATTTTTAATGGAGAAGAAGATCCCTCCAGCGAACAATATATTATCAATTATTGCCGGATTCCGGTTTTAGGAAAAATTGGAGAGATAAGTCCGACTAATACCCAGGGAATTATAGAAACTGGGAGAAATTTGGAGATTTGATTGAAGGTGTCTAAAAAGTTCCGTTTCGCATTTAGTGCCATGCTTAGACAGCCCTTGACAACAAACTCATTTATTCTGCCTGAATTTATTTCAGGAGCAGAAATTTTCATCGTTAGTCGTCCTGAATTCATTTCAGGATCTGTCAATGACAGAAAAGTTCAATACGCACACGCGGTCTTTAATGTGTACTCCGCTGAGAGATGCTGAAATAAATTCGGCAAGACGGCAGTGCAGGTTTAACGAATAGGCTGAATGTAAGGGCATAAAAAAAACCCGGCCAAAATAGCTGGGTTTTTTTACGGTTTTTAATCTAAAGATTAATAACCAGGGTTTTGAACCAATTTATTGTTCTTATCGGTATCGTACTTAGGAATTGGGAAGATCACATAATTAGAACCATAAGCTTGTGCAGCTATAGATCCGTGAGCTGGAATTCCACGTCCGGTACGTAAGTAATCAAATGAACCTTGACCTTCGAATGCTAATTCAATTTTTCTTTCAGTCAAAATCGCATCAATTAACTCTGGTTTTGTGGCTGGGGCCAGTACGCTGGCTTTAGCACGACCTCTAACTGCGTTTAACAGATTTACAGCATCAGCATCAACACCAGCAGATAAATTTGCTAATGCCTCAGCTTTAGTCAACAATACCTCAGAATATCTCATTACCGGTACCCAGTCTGCTACACCTAAGAATTTAGTGGTCCAATAAGACCCTTTATCCTGAGTGATCAGATTTAAACGAGTGTCGGTACTATCCATTAAAGCTACGAAGTTAGAGCTAACAGATATATCCCCTCTTTTGCTTGGGCTATAATGTTGCCCTAAAGCATTATTGGTATTGGGGTTATCACCACCGTTATGCGCTACAGAGAAAATGCTTTCTTTAGTAGTGAAAGTTCTGAAAGCAGTTTCAGGAGCAGCATTCAAACCATATTTCCCAGAAGCGATCACTTTATCTGCATAGGTATTGGCTTTCGCGTAATCACCTTTGTACAGATATAAGCGCATTAATAATGCTTGGGCAGCTCCTTTAGTAGCTCTGGCTACGTCAGAAAATCCAGGATTCTTATGATCTACCGGAAGTTTTGTTTCAGCTTCCAATAAATCTTGTTCCATCTGATTGTAAACCTCCGCTACCGTGCTGCGAGCAATACTATTAGACGAAGCAAAAGGATCATTAGCACTAGTTAAAACTAATGGAACCCCTGGATGAGTAGCAGCAGCAGTAAATTTATAAGGCTGAGCAAATAAATTTACCAAGTAAAAATAGCTCAGAGAGCGGATAAATTTAGCTTCACCCACATACTGATCATTTTTAGCAGCAGAAACAATGCTCTGTTTAGCAGCCAAATTAGCTAAAAACAGGTTAGTCTCGCCAATAGTACGGTAAGCGCCTTGCCAAGCACCGGCAACCGTGGAGTTATTAGCTAAAACAGTAGTAAACCTTGGGAGCGGATCAAAGTAAGTAGCCTGATCTATATCAGTACCTCTTACATCTCCGTAAATTAAAACTCGCCCTCCTAAGTAGTTAGGATTCTGCAATTGATCATACATCCCAACGGCAGCCTTTTCAATCCGCTCTGGAGAATTAAAAGCATCTACCGGAGAAAGACTGGTAAAAGGCTCCTCGAAAATATCCTTCTGGCACGCAGTCATGGCAAAAGTCATGGCGGCTGCAGCAGCCAGCATGCTTATTTTATATCTATTCAACATCTTATTCAATCAATAGTAATTATTATAAAGTAACATTTAAGCCTAAAGTGAAGGTTCTAGGCTGTGGAACCGCACGGTTATCATAACCGGTAGCAATATTGGTATTGTTTCTGTTACTGTTTACTTCTGGATCAACACCGCTGTATTTAGTTAAAACAAAGGCATTGTAAACCTGAGCGGTAAGCTTCACGTTAGAAATACCCATTCTTTCAGTCCAAACATTGTTTAAGCGGTATCCCAAACCGATAGTTCTTAAGCGTAAGAAATCACCTTTTTCCAAGAATCTGGTTGATGCCTGGTTGGCTGTATTATCAGCGCTGTATAATCTTGGGATATCAGTTTTTTGACCTGGAGTAGTCCAACGGTTTAAAATTTCTGAAAAGTTATTTTGGAAATAGTTGGTCAACATTCCAGAACGGCTGCTATTATAAATATAGTTTCCACCTTGGTAAACAAATCCAAGATTTAAATCCAGGTTTTTATAAGTAAAGGTGTTATCAAAACCTCCGTAGAAAGTTGGATTTCCGGTTTTTCCGTCTAAATAAACTGCATCAGAGCTAACAATAGCAGTTGTTGGAGTACCATCTTGCAAGTAATATTTCTGATCTTCCGGGTGATAAACTTTAGTAACGCCATCAGCAGATAAGAACATTGGATTACCAGTAGCAGGATCAACTCCAGCCCAACGTAATAACTTAAAGGTTCCTAAAGCCCGGCCTACGCTAGCTACAGTGCTTGCACTGGCGATATCGGCATTATTATTAGAAGCCACCAAAGAAGTCACCTTATTTTTAATATGGGTGAAGTTCAGAGATGAAGTCCAGGTGAAATCGTTCTTCTTAATATTAGTGGTATTGAAAGTTACCTCAAATCCACTGTTTTTCATCGAACCTATGTTAGTAGTAATAGATGATCCCGGAACCCCAACAGTATAAAGAACTGGTGCTGCTAAAATTAAGTCAGAAACATTGGTACTGAAGTAATCAGCAGTAATACCAATTCGGCTATCTAAAATGTTGGCTTCAAATCCGATGTTGGTTTTTTTAGAAGCTTCCCATTTCAAATTAGCATTACCTAACTGGCTGCTGGCAAAACCATTTAATGCCGCGTATCCGCTACCACTATATAAAGTTCTGGCAGCATAAGAACCAATTCCTCTGGAGTTACCTACTAAACCATAGCTACCTCTAACTTTCAGGTAATCGATGTACTTGTTTCCTTTCAGGAAGTTTTCTTCACTGGCAACCCAGCCTAAGGATACACTTGGGAATTTACCCCATTTGTTTTGGGCTCCAAAAGCAGAGAATGCATCAGCTCTGAAGGCACCTTCAAAAAAGTACTTCTCGTTAAAAGTATAACCAGCACGACCGAAATAAGACTCTAAGCCGTTGCTGAAGATAGTACCACCAGAAGCTAATAAAATCTCGCCAGTAGTTGAAGAAGGGTTTACACCAGTATAAGCGCCATCAATGATCTGGGTAAAGAAAGGATCAGCGAAGTTATTTGCGCTGGCATAAATCTGCTGCTCTTTGGTATATTGATATTCTGCACCAGCAGTTGCACTGATTTTGTGCTTAGAATCAATCAGTTTATCGAAAGTAGCAAAGTTTTGCCATACCCACTGGTTTCTATTCAAGATGTTATCCTGCACTAAACCAGCATAGCTTCTACCCAAACCTGCAATTAAAGGATTGCTGTACTGATCTTCAAAATTGCTTTGCTGATCAATTCCATATTTTGAAGTAAATTTCAAACCTTTTACCGGCTGAATTTCCATGTAAATGTTTCCAACTAGGTTTGTTGGGGTATTTACATTTCTCTGCAAATCTACAGAAGCCAACGGATGATAAATATTATTCTGAATCAGACCGGCTGTTTTATTATTTCCTAAACCTAAGTAACCGGAAGCCAGGTTATAACCTTTGTCGCCATTTGGATTAAATGGAGAAACGGTTGGGAATGCATTCCAGCCAGATATGGTAGAACCAGCTAAATAATTATCGGTTAAAATACCATAGTTGGCACTTTTGGTATAAGATAACTGTACCCCGGAACGCAACCAGGTTTTTGGAGTTACATCCACATTCACACGTGCAGAACCGGTTTTCAGGTTATTACCATGACCGATACCTTGCTGATCTGCATAGCGAACAGAACCGTAATAAGTAGCTTTATCACTACCACCAGAAATAGCGATAGAGTTGTCATAAGTTAAACCTGTACGGTAAACTTGTTTCATCCAATCAGTACGATCTGGTTTTCCATCGCCATCGATATCGCTATCAACAGCTACAATTGGAGCAGCAGCCCCTAATTTGTTGGCTACTTTTTCATTGTTGATCATATTAAACTGATCGCCATTTAACAACTTCGGCAGGTTGGAAGCCGTTGCCCAGCTAGTTTTAGAGTCAACAGAAACTTGAGCAGTTCCTTTTTTACCTTTTTTAGTAGTGATCAATATAACCCCGTTAGATGCTCTGGAACCATATAAAACGGCTGCACCAGCATCTTTTAATACTTCCACAGAAGCAATATCATTCGGGTTAATTAAGGCTAAAGGATCAAAACGGGTTCCATTACCACTGTTGAAAACGTTTAAGTTTTCACGAGTATTGGCAGGAATACCGTCAATTACTACTAAAGGCAAAGAGCTGGTAGAAATTGAGTTTACCCCACGGATACGAATAGAAACACCGTCGGCTAAAGTACCACCGGCACTGGAGATTTGTACACCGGCAGCTTTACCTGATAAAGCTTTCGCAAAGCTCTCTACAGGTTGAGCAGCTAATTTATCTCCTACTACTTTAGCAATAGATCCGTTTACATCTTTTACAGATTTGGTACCGTAACCTACCACTACTACTTCAGAAAGCTGTTTGGCATCTGATTCTAAAGAAACATTGATAGAAGTTTGGTTTCCAACCGCAACTTCTTTTAAAGAGTATCCAATATAAGTGAATACTAATACTGAGGATTCCGATGGTAATTTAATGGAATACTTTCCATCCACATCTGTTTGTGTACCCATTGTGGTACCTTTCACTTTTACTGATACGCCCGGTAATGGTAAACCATCATCGGCCCCCACCACTTTACCAGTAATTGTCTTATTGGCAGTTTGAGAAAATGCCTGAGCAAATCCGAATAAACTTAACAATAAGAAAGCTAGTAACTGTCTTTTCATCTTGTTTTGTTAATTGATTATTGATTTATTAATTAGTTTTCCCCCTTACATTTACCTTTATAAGGGGAGCGAAAAATACGGCTTTAAACTAAACAAATGAGCTTTTTTTGTAATATTTGTGTCAATTCAACACTAAGGGAAAATCCTTTAATCAGACCGCTATTAAGCTTTCTTAATTATTTATATTTACACACTTAAAAAAACTTATATGAAAAATATCGCCGTTATTGGATCGGGTACTATGGGCAATGGCATCGCTCATACTTTTGCACAAACCGGATTTGCTGTTCATCTAATCGACATCAATGAAGAGGCATTGCAAAAAGCACTGACCACCGTTGCTAAAAACCTGGATCGACAGGTGGTTAAAGGTATGATTAGTGAAGAGGATAAACAGAAAACTCTAAATCAGATCACTATATACACCGACCTTAAATCGGGAGTAGAAAACGCCGACCTGGTGGTAGAAGCCGCTACCGAAAATACAACCCTGAAACTGAATATCTTTAAAGAGCTGGATCAATATTGCAAACCGGATGCTATTCTAGCTTCCAATACCTCCTCTATTTCTATTACCCAGATTGCCGCGGTAACCAAGCGGGCCGATAAAGTGATTGGAATGCATTTTATGAATCCAGTACCGGTTATGAAACTGGTAGAAGTAATTCGCGGTTATGCCACTACCGATGAGGTAACCGCCACCATCATGGATTTATCGCATAAGCTGAACAAAATTCCGGTTGAGGTGAATGATTACCCGGGTTTTGTAGCCAACCGTATTTTAATGCCCATGATCAATGAGGCCATCTACACATTGTACGAAGGTGTTGCCGGCGTGGAAGAAATTGATACAGTGATGAAACTGGGGATGGCCCACCCGATGGGTCCGCTGCAATTAGCAGATTTTATTGGTTTGGATGTTTGTCTGGCTATTTTAAATGTATTACACCAGGGATTTGGTAATCCAAAATATGCGCCTTGTCCATTATTGGTAAATATGGTTACCGCCGGACATAAAGGAGTGAAATCCGGAAAAGGGTTTTATGAATATACCGCTGGAAGTAAAGAACTGAAAGTGGCCGAAAAATTCAGATAGGATCACAAAAACTTTGCCTGGGATTAAACGGACTTACTGACCGAAAGCTTTTGTTTCTTTTTTCTTAAAAAAAGAAACAAAAATTTAAGGCTACACAAGCTTTGCTAAAAGTATTAAAAACAGCCATCTGCAATTCAAGCCGTGGTAATGTTGGTGCTATATTTTGCTTGCTACACCACTTCTCCGAATTGCTTTCTGGTGTGAAGAATTGAACGTTCTTACAGGCTGTTTTTAATACTTTCTTCACGCTAAACCTTGTGAGGCCGAAACCTGAGAGCGTAAAAAAAGAGGCTGGTTTTTCAAGACAGCCTCAATAGCTACTAGCCAATTCTGCACCAACGCAAATAATTACGTCCCCCTCCTTTGGAGGGGTGGTCGAAGACCGGGGAGGCTATTTACATCATATCCGGAACTTCTATCCCTAACAGCCGCATGCTTTTGTTAATCACAGCGGCGGTTGCTGCCGAAATCTCCAGACGGAATTGTTTCACCTGTTCGTCTTCGGCTTTCAGAATAGATTCTTCGTGATAAAACTTATTGTATAATTTAGATAACTCGAAGGCATAATTGGCTATCTGCGCCGGACTATGCTCTTTGGCCGAAGCTTCAATAATTTGTGGATAACGGTTCAAAACCACCAACAGATCTCGTTCTAAAGGCTTTAAATCCTGATTAAATTCCGAAAAAACTACTTCGCCCGTAAACGCAGCTTTACGCAAAACAGAATGGATACGAGCATGAGTATATTGAATAAACGGACCAGTATGCCCTTGGAAATCGATAGATTCATTTGGATCGAACAGCAAGCGCTTCTTGGGTTCAACTTTTAACAAAAAGTATTTCAGGGCGCCCATCCCAATCATCTGGTATAATTGCTGTTTTTCTCCTTCGGTAAAACCGTCCACTTTTCCCAGCTCTTCGGTACGCTGGCGGGCAGTATTCACCATTTCGTCCATCAAATCATCGGCATCTACAACGGTTCCTTCCCGGGATTTCATCTTGCCCGAAGGAAGATCAACCATACCATAAGAAAGATGGTACAAACCTTTAGCCCAGGTTTTACCCAATTTATCTAAAATCAGGAATAACACCTTAAAATGATAATCCTGCTCATTACCCACTACATAAATGGATTCGTCCATTTTATAGTCGTTGTATTTTAATTGGGCAGTTCCCAGATCCTGGGTAATATAAACCGAAGTTCCATCGGCACGCAACACCAATTTCTCGTCCAATCCATCCGCAGTAAGATCTATCCAAACAGAACCATCTTCTTTTTTAAAGAAAACGCCTTTATCCAGGCCTTCCTGAATAATATCTTTCCCTAATAAATAGGTATCAGATTCGTAATAAAACTTCTCGAAATCAACGCCCAGTTTTTTATAGGTTTCAGAAAATCCGGCATAAACCCAAGAATTCATTTTTTGCCAAAGACTTTTTACTTCTTCATCGCCTGCTTCCCATTTCAGTAACATTTCCTGAGCCTGTTTAATAAGCGGGGCATTCTTTTTAGCCTCGTCTTCGGTTAAACCGGAGGCTTTCAATTCGTCTATCTGCTTTTTATATTCCCGATCAAAAACCACATAGTATTTTCCTACCAAATGATCGCCTTTTAAACCGCTACTTTCCGGTGTTTCGTCATGGCCAAACAGTTGCCAGGCCAGCATGGATTTACAGATGTGAATTCCCCGGTCATTCACCAGATTGGTTTTGATTACCTCATAGCCATAAGCCGATAAAATTTGAGCTACCGAATAACCCAATAAATTATTGCGCACATGACCCAAATGCAAAGGCTTATTGGTATTAGGTGACGAATATTCGACCATTACCTTTTTGCCATTAGCAGGGAAAACTCCATAATCCGGCTTTAAAATGGAATTATGCAATTGATTAACCCAATAGTTATCGGAAATAGATAAGTTAAGGAAACCTTTAATCACGTTAAATCCAACCACCTCATCAATATGCTGCTGCAAATAAGCGCCAATCTCCTGCCCGGTTTGCTCGGGCGACTTTTTAGAAGAACGCGTAATCGGGAAAGTAACCAGGGTAATCTGTCCCTCAAATTCTTTCCGGGTCTCCTGTAAAGTAAATTGCTCTAATGGAAACTCGGCATTGTATAATTCCTGCACTGCTTTTTGTGCAGCTTGCACTATTTTATTCTCAAGCGTCATGTTATGTTCTATCATCTTCAGGCTTGCTAGTAGCCTCTGTTTTAATTTCGATTTTTGGAGTGATCAAAGCTGGCAAATGTAGGCCCAGAATTTCACTCAGTCATTGGTTAAGGAATTCGTGGCCCGCAACAAAATCTCAAAAGCATGTTCAGCCATTTGGTTTTCCTTATCCAGTGTGGGGTTTACTTCTACAATCTCAAAGCAACAAACTTTATCGTTGGTCATTAATCGGGATACCAGGTTGCCTGCTTCCCGCTCCGTAATACCGT
>DASQIU010000168.1:0-4776 GCA_035631395.1 Daejeonella sp.
GGTAGATTTCTGGAAATGAAACAGGCAGGAAATATGATGGGAATGGACTACCAATCCATAATGACATTAGGATTCAATAATACGGATGAAAAATTTGCCATGACCACTTTAACCAATATGGGGACAGGTATTTTGTCGTTACATGGGAATTGGGACATTGAAAACAAAGTTGCAAACCTTACAGGTCAAATGACAAACCCTGTAAGTAAAAATAAAATAAATGTTAGGCAGAAAATAACCTTCTTGGATGACAATACCATATTGATCGAAAACTATGATCAGGAAGGAAACGGTCAGGAGAAAAAATCTATTCAATATAAATTGTCAAGATTAAAAGAAACGAAATAGAAGAGTAAACAACCAGTTGCTAAAACTCCAAACTGATTAGAAAATATCCAATAATCCCAAAGGAATAACCTGTTTATTGCTCAAACCGAGCAATTGTTACCGCTCCGTAGGAGCGTCCTTTTATCATAATCCAGGGTATTTAGCTATTTTTGCACAAACACAAACTTATGCCTGCCAATATAGCCCCTACCACTGCTTCAAACCCTGCTTCCGCATTTGAACGCCTGTTAACCATAATGAATACCTTGCGTGAGCAATGTCCCTGGGATAAAAAACAAACCATGGAAAGCCTGCGCCACCTGAGTATTGAAGAAACCTACGAACTTTCTGATGCCATTTTGGAAGGCGATATGCAGGAAATAAAAAAGGAATTGGGCGACTTATTGCTGCATCTGGTTTTTTACGCCCGCATTGCTTCAGAAACGAATGATTTCACGATAGTAGATGTTTTGAACAGTATCTGCGATAAACTGATACACCGGCATCCGCATATTTATGGCGATATCGAAGTAGCCGATGAAGCAGAAGTAAAACGCAACTGGGAACAGTTAAAACTAAAAGAAGGCAACAAATCAGTACTGGAAGGGGTTCCGTTATCACTTCCTGCTTTGGTGAAAGCTTCGCGGATACAGGAAAAAGCCCGTGGTGTAGGTTTCGACTGGGAAGAAAAATCGCAGGTATGGGAAAAAGTGGAAGAAGAAATGCGGGAATTCCGCGATGAGTTTAATGCCTCCGACAACTCGGTTATTGATAAAGAAAAAGCCGAAAGTGAATTTGGCGACCTGCTTTTCTCCCTGATCAATTATGCCCGATTTGTGGATATTAACCCCGAAGATGCGTTGGAAAAAACCAATAAAAAATTCATCAAACGTTTTCAATACCTGGAAAAACAAGCTAAAGCCATCGGCAAAAACCTAAAAGACATGACTCTGGCCGAGATGGACATATTCTGGAACGAAGCGAAGAACATCTAAGAGCCTGTTTGAATTTTGTTCATATTTCATATCACCCCTAAAGGGGTTTTCACGTTCTTGTTTTTGGAATTTCTACTAACATATAGCTCCTAAAGGAGCAAAATGCAGTCCCGTGGGGACGTAATATTAATAGAAGATTAGCATATTGCATTAATTCCCATCGAGACGACATGAAATTATTTTTGATGAAAATTTAGACAGGCTCTAAGTTTCAATCCTCTTTATCCTCTAGTATTATTTAAAGGTAATGGCCTTAACCGGCGAAATGCGGCTAACCAGCATCGAGGGAATTAGCAGCACCAGCACACAAATAAGCAAGGTTCCCGCATTTAACAATAAAACATCCTTAAACTCCAGTTGGATGGGCACAAAACTGATAAAATAAGATGCCTGATCTAACTGGAAAAAATGAGTATTGGCCTGAAAAATCCCGATCCCAACGCCCAGCAAATTCCCAAAAATCAGCCCTAATCCAATTAAATAGGCGGCATTATACAGGAAAATTTTCCGGATGCTCCAGTTGGTGCTACCCAGGGCTTTTAAAATACCGATCATATTGGTGCGTTCCAGAATCATAATTAACAAGGCCGAAATCATATTAATAATGGCCACCGCCAGCATCAACACCAAAATAACCTGGGTATTTACATCCAAAAGGGCCAACCATTCAAAAATAGTGGGATAATATTCTTGTACGGTATATGATTTCAGGTGGATATTCAAATTTTCATACACCTTAACGGCCGTACTATCCAGTTGTTTGAAGTTTTTTAACCGCAACTCATAGCCTCCCACCTCTCCAACTGACCAATTATTTAAACGCCTGATCAGCGACAAATCGCCAATCACATACATTTTATCCAGGTCTTCGATACCCAGATTAAAAATACCCACAATCTCGAACTTACGTTTCCGCAAAGGTTGCTGCACAAAGTACATCAGGAAATCATCCCCAACCTTTAAATTCAGCCTTTCGGCCGTATAACTAGAAATCATAATTTCCCTTTGGGATTTTAGGCTGTCTGAAAAATCCAGGGTACGACCGGCTACTAAAATATTTTTGAGGTAATTCCAATGATAGCCTTTATCAACACCTTTTAAAACCACCCCCTCAACTTCGTTATTGACATTGATAATGCCGGGTTTAGTAGCAAAAGGCTGCATGTAAGCAATCTCCGGATATTTTCCTATCTGCTTCAACGTATCCAGATTCATGCTGAAAGGCGAATTTTCGTAAGAAGCATTCAAATCGTATTTCACAATCTGAATATCGCCGGCAAAGCCTCTCACCTTTTCGCGGATCTCTGATTTAAACCCTTTTACAATGGCAACGGCTAAAATCATCACCGCTAAACCCAGCATGATGCCTAAAATGGCTATCCTTACGATGAGCTTGGAAAAAGTGCGTTTAGAATTCAGTGTAATGCGCCGGGCAATGAAAAAGGGTAAATTCAAAGCTGAAATAGATTTTTAGACCTTAGCAAAGATGCATTTTTTTCGCAAATATGCGCCCTATTGAATTTTAGCTTCTATATTAGCCCATCCATTAAAATCAATTATGAAATATTTTTTATCCATCTTTTTACTTGGGGCCGTTTTAAGTGTCAGCCCAACCACTGCACAGGTGTACATCCCCGGCGTGCAGAAAAAAACCGCAGCTCCTAAAGCCAAAATCCCTCGCGGTAAAATCATCACCGGAGCAGATCAAACGGAGCAATACCTGCCTTTCCTTCAAGGGAAAAAAGTAGGTATGGTGGTAAACCCAACTTCCATTATTGGAAAAACCACCAGTGTAGATAGCCTGCTTTCTTTAGGAGTTAAGATTGTGAAAATATTTGGCCCTGAGCATGGTTTCCGGGGCGATGCCAGCGCCGGTATTAAAGTGGACGACAGCGTGGATTCTAAAACCGGTATTCCGGCTATTTCCCTGTACGGAAAACACCATAAGCCCAGCAAAGAGGATATGGAAGGTATTGATGTGATGGTATTTGATATTCAGGATGTGGGTGTGCGCTTTTATACCTATATCAACACGTTGCAGCATGTAATGGAAGCCTGCGCCGAAAATGGTAAACCACTATTGATCTTAGATCGTCCTAATCCTAACGGATTTTATGTAGATGGTCCTATTTTGGATCCTAAACTGAAATCTGGCATCGGTATCAACCCAATTCCTATTGTTCATGGATTAACCGTGGGCGAATATGCTCAAATGTTAAATGGCGAAGGATGGTTGGCCAATAAAGTGAAATGTGAGATCAAAATCATCAAAGTAGCTAATTATAGCCATGATATGCCTTATACTTTGCCAGTAAAACCTTCTCCTAACTTGAATACACAGCAATCTATTTTGCTCTATCCTACTTTATGCCTGTTTGAAGGAACCATTATCAGCCAGGGAAGAGGCACTTATTTCCCATTCAGTGTATTGGGTAACCCCGATCTGAAAGGAAAATATAAATTCTCTTTTACGCCGGTAAGCATTAAAGGCATGGCCGAAACTCCGCTTTTCCAGGATCAGACTTGCTACGGACTAGATTTGCGCAAGTATAACACCAATAAATTCCGTAAAAGCGGGAAAATTAACCTGAGCTGGTTGATTGAACTATACAATGCTTATCCTCATAAAGAAAAGTTTTTCGACTATAAGCAAAGCAACCAGATTGGTAATTTTGACAAACTGGCCGGAACTGAAGACTTGAGAAACCAGATCATTGCCGGAAAAAGCGAACAAGAGATACGCCAAAGCTGGGAACCGGGATTATCGCAGTATAAAATCATGCGGAAGAAGTATTTGTTGTATCCGTGAGATTGAATCTCAGACTACTTGTTTGAATCACGGATTAAACAGATTAATGGATTGCACAGATGAGAATGCATAAAAATTAGTGCAAACAAAAAGCAGTGCAATCCATTAACTCCTGAAATCTGTGATTTATGGAAGAGCTAAAGCACAAATCTATAACCGAAAAGATTATCGGAGCTTCTTTTGAGGTGCATAAATTTTTAGGCAATGGTTTTCAGGAGGTAATTTACCAGCGGGCTTTAGCTTATGAAATGTATAAGTCCGGTTTAGACTTTGCAAGAGAAATTGAACAGGATATCTATTATAAAGATCTGCAAGAACCCATCGGCACAATACGTGCAGATTACGTAGTAAATGGAAAGATATTGATAAAACTAAAAGCAATTTCCAAATTAGAAGAAGTTCATTATGCGCAGGTATTAAACTATCTAAAAGCTTATAAACTCGAAGTAGGCCTACTCATCAATTTTGGCGCAAAGAGTCTTGAATTTAAACGGCTAGTACTAACTCCAGTAAAATCGATTAATATAATCTGAATCGCGGATTAAACTGATTAATGGATTGATGGATTCAGCGAAATCTTTTAATCCTTAAAATCTGTGATTCAGAAAAAAGACAATAAAAAAATCTGAATCGCAAATTAAACTG
>DASQIU010000169.1:0-13839 GCA_035631395.1 Daejeonella sp.
AGCCAAATTACATGTGCAGGTTAGTCAGCGATATGGTAAAAACGACGGTTTTGATACTTCACCCATCCGCTTAAAATATACCGTGCCCGAAGAAGTGGGCATTAATGTAGTTGATCTAAAGCCTATTGATGCCATTGTGGCCGAGGCCATTCGCGAAAAAGCCACTCCAGGCGCCGTGGTTATGGTGATAAAAAATGGAAATGTAATATTTAACAAAGCTTACGGAACCCATACCTACGATACCCAAGTACCTACCAAAATTACTGATATTTTCGATCTGGCTTCAGTAACCAAAACCTCGGCTACTACTATTGCCGTGATGCGTTTGTACGAGCAGGGAAAACTGAAGCTGGATACCAATATCGGCGCTTATATCCCTAAAGCACGTCATACCAATAAAAACGATATTTCGGTGCGGGAGGTGATGCTGCATCAGGCCGGTTTTATCCCGTATATTCCCTTTTATCAAAGACTAAAACCGGGAGATTACAGCCGCGATTCTTCAGCTGCTTATCCGGTAAAAGTGGCCGATAACTATTACATGCGCAAAGGTTATTTCGACCAGGTAATGTGGCCCGAAATGCTGAAATCGCCGGTGGTAACCCGTGGTAAATACGTTTACTCAGACTTGAGCATGTATTTTATGAAAGAAATGGTGGAGCGCCAATCAGGCCAGCATCTGGAAAAATATGTGCTGGATCAGTTTTATCAGCCTCTGGGAATGCAAACAGCCGGATTTAACCCTCGCAACCGTTTCGCTAAAGACCGGATCGTGCCAACTGAAAACGATACGTTCTTCCGTAAAACCCTGTTGGAAGGATACGTACATGATCAGGGAGCCGCTATGGTGGGTGGTGTTTCCGGGCATGCCGGACTCTTTGCCAGCGCTAATGATCTGGCCATTTTATATCAGATGTTGCTAAATCGGGGTTATTACGGCGGAGAGCAATACTTTAAGCCTCAAACTGTGGATATGTTTGCCGCCAGGCAGTCGTCCGTAAGCCGCCGCGGGTTGGGTTTTGATCGCTGGGATCCGGATTCCACCAAAGGCTATCCTTCCAAACTGGCCTCGCCCGAAACCTACGGCCATACCGGCTATACCGGCACCTGCGTTTGGGTAGATCCAAAATATCACCTGGTTTATATCTTTTTATCAAACCGGGTAAATCCTTCCGTAAGCGATAAACTTTTACAACTCAATATTCGCAGCCGGATCCAGGATGTGGTTTACGAAGCCATTCTGAAAGAAGAAAAGAAATCCAAATAAAGAAGCGCTTTAAAGCCTTATGAGGCCTCACAAACTAAAACTTGTGAGGCCTTTGTTGTTTAAGGCCTTAAAAGGTTCGATCTCGATAGAGCCCATTAACCTTTAAAGCGAATAAGCAATTAAACATTTTTAAGAAAAGCATTGTCCCAGGTTCTTGGGTGCCGCTAGTCCCGCTTTCCGTTCCAAATCCTCATTCCGCGGGAAGCTTTCTGCCTCAACCAAGGTTCTTCTACGCTTCATTCCGGGTTTTCCACTTTAATCGGGTTTAGATTACAAAAGCCTGTACATTGTCTAATTAGGATCTGTAGGATTCCAAGATTGTAGGATTGTTGCTTCATTAATCTGTGTAATCTATTTTACAATCAGTGTAATCCATATTATAAAATAGGTGTAATCCCTTTAAATGCGCTTTTTTGTTACATTTCCTTAACATTTATTTCTGGTTAAAACCTTTACTTTGGAGAATGCTTAAATTAGGGGCATCGTACGGAAGATTCTTCTCCGGGCCGCCTAAGGGTATGTTTCCATACAAAAACAAATATTTAAATGAAGATAGGCATTGTTTGTTATCCTACCTTTGGCGGTAGCGGGGTAGTGGCTACCGAATTAGGTAAAGCCCTGGCCGATAATGGCCATCAGGTGCATTTTATTACCTATAGCCAGCCCGCCCGGCTCGATTTTTTCTCGGCCAACTTGTTTTATCATGAGGTTTCGGTTTCCAAATATCCCTTATTTGATTATCCGCCATATGAATTAGCCCTGGCCAGCAAATTGGTTGATGTGGTTCGGTTTGAAAAACTGGATCTGTTGCATGTACATTATGCCATTCCGCATGCCTCGGCGGCTTATATGGCTAAGCAAATTCTGGCTACTTATGGCATTCATATTCCGGTGGTAACCACTTTGCACGGTACAGATATTACTTTGGTTGGAAAAGATCCAACCTATAAGCCGGTGGTAACATTTTCCATTAATCAGTCTGATGGGGTAACTGCGGTTTCCGAAAATCTCAAAGACGATACTTATAGTCATTTCGATATTCAGAAAGATATCCGGGTAATTCCCAATTTTATCGATATGAACCGTTTTAGCCTGAAGGCTAAAGATCATTTTAAAAAGGCTATTGCTCCCAATAATGAGCGTATTGTGGTTCATACTTCCAATTTCAGGAAGGTAAAACGTACACAGGATGTGATCCGCATATTTGAAAAGCTGCAAAAAGAAGTTCCTTCTAAGCTACTCATGGTAGGCGACGGGCCAGACCGGGTGTACAGCGAGCAGCTTTGCCGTGAATTGAGTATTTGTGATGATGTCCGCTTTCTGGGTAAACAGGATGCGGTAGAAGAAATACTTTCAGTATCCGATCTGTTTATCATGCCTTCCGAATCAGAAAGTTTTGGTTTGGCGGCTTTGGAGGCTATGGCTTGCAAGGTGCCGGTTATTACTTCCAATGCCGGTGGTTTGCCCGAGTTGAATCTGAATGGCATTACCGGGTATTTGGACGATGTTGGCGATATCGATTCGATGGCTCAGCATGCCGTTTATATTTTAAAGGACAACGAACGCCTGGCGCAGTTTAAAGAAAATGCCTTAAAACGAGCCAAGGAGTTTGATCTGAGCCTGATATTGCCGCTTTATGAAGAGTTTTATAAGGAGGTGATGGATAAAAGCTTGGTTTAAGTTATTATAACCGGTTTTCTTGAATCACTGACTTTAGTCATGGAGCTTTGTCGACCATGAATTAGAGAAATGAGCTTTCTTGGCCACTCACACTTCGACAAGCTCAGTGTGACGTTCTGCTTCTGTGGTTTAGTGAGCCTGTCGCACCAATGAAGCAAAAAATGCTACTGTTTTTTGGCTTCACACTTTGATAGTTGTAATTTTTTCATCGAGTAGAAACTTTCATCATTCGTCGTCCTGAATTCATTTCAGGATCTCTCAGTGGTAGAAGTTTTCATCACTCATAGACGTTCATTAATGGGGTACTCCCTGAGAGTTGCCGAATAAATTCGGCATGACGGTAGTGCAGAGTTTGCTTTCAGAATTTTTCAATTTTCCAGCAAGAAGTATAAGGCTATTTTTTAACAAACAGTAAACAAACGGGGCTGTCTGCTTTGATTGTCTTCCCGGTAGGGGATAGTAAGCCGCTTTGTTGATCCCGTTTAAAAATCACGATCTCGTGGCTGTTTTGGTTGGCTACCAATAAATAATTTCCTTCCGGATCTATTGCAAAATTGCGGGGCGTTTTACCTAAAGCAGCTTGCCGGGCCACATATTGTAGTTCTCCATTGGAGTTTATGGAGTAGATCAGGATCTCATTAGAGTTTCCCCGGATGGAGGCATATAAAAAACGTCCATCTGGCGAAATATGAATATCGGCGGCACCGGCATCGCCGTTAAAATCCGGGTTTAGCATGCTCAGGCTTTGCAGGATGCTTAGTTTTCCGTTCAAATAATTAAAAACACTGATCTCCCCGGATATTTCCTGAATGAGATAAACATATTTCCCATTGGGATGGAAGCATAAATGCCGCGGGCCGCTGCCAGGTTTTACTGGAGTAACTGCCGGCGGTTTGAATAAAGGCTTTTGGCTGGTTTCATCGATCTGATAGCAGTAAATTTGGTCGGTGCCCAGATCGGTAACCAAAAGAAAGTGGCTGTCTGGCGAGAGAACTGCGGCATGGATATGTGGCTTTTCCTGCCGGATTTTATGAATGCTGTGACCACTGTAATGAATGGTTTCTAAAGCGTTACTCAATGCTCCATCCGGTTCTATTCCAAAAACAGATAAACTTCCACCGGAGTAGTTGGCCACAAACACATATTTCCCCTGCTGATCGGTGCTGAGATAGCAGGGATCATCGCCCATTGAGTTTTGTTGGTTTAAAAAAGTTAGCTCGCCTGTTAGCGAATTGAAGGAGAAAGCGCTTAGGCCCCCATTTCCCTGGTTGTTTTCGTTAACGGCATAAACTCGTGTTCTGTTAGCCGAAATAGTCAGATATGAAGGATTTTCAATCCCCAATGCACTGGATTTATAATTAAAATTTCCTGTCCGCGAATCAAATTCATACACATAAATTCCTTTGCTTTTACCGGTATGTGTATAAGCGCCTATTAATAGAAAATAAGTTTGGTGAGGCTTTGGGGCTTGGGCAGGTTTCATGCTTAAAAATGAAAAATAATATCAATAAGAAGGTTTTTATTCGTCGGTTGTTTTTCGATATGTCGTACAGGCGAATATCAGCTTCTAAAATATTAATAGATGTTTTGTTCCTAGATTTAACAGGTACTTATTCCAACAGGAGAAAAGCTTAAAGGCTTAGTATTTATACAAACAAAAAGAGGCGCCTTTTCAGGCACCTCTCCATTTTTTATTGCATTAAATGTTTTAATCGGATAACTTCTTTTTCTTCCAGGTATCTCCAACGGCCACGGGGCAGGTCTTTTTTAGTAAGTTGGGCATATACTACCCGGTCTAATTTAACCACTTCGTATCCCAAATGTTCAAAAATGCGGCGTACAATACGGTTTTTACCGCTGTGTATCTGGATGCCTATTTCGTTTTTGTCGCCTCCGGTTATGTAACTAACCTGATCCGGTTTAATTGGTCCGTCTTCTAGTTCCAATCCAAAAGCAATTTTATTAAAATCACCTTGAGTCAGATTTTTGTTTAACTCGACCTGGTAGATTTTAGTGATATTATTTCGCGGATGCGATAATTTTTCGGCCAGATCTCCGTCGTTGGTTAAAAGTAAAAGCCCGGTGGTATTACGGTCTAAACGGCCAACCGGATAGATACGTTCTTTGGAAGCTTTTTCCACCAACTTCATCACCGTTTTACGTTCTTGGGGATCATCGGTAGTGGTGATATAGTCTTTGGGCTTATTTAACAGTACATAGATCATTTTTTCCCGCTTCAGGGTTTCGCCGTTATAGCGGATCAGATCTTTGGCCGGATCTACTTTAAACCCCAGCTCGGTAACAACCTCTCCGTTTACAGAAACTACGCCGGCGCTTATCAGCTCATCGGCCTTGCGACGGGAGCAAATACCAGCATTGGCGATATAGCGGTTTAAACGGACCAGATCATCATGGTCTGCACTGGCTTTTTTACGGAGGGTTTTGAAATGTTCTTCCGAAGTCCAATTACCTTCATCGCTGCGGTATTTCCGTTCAAAAGATTTGCCTTCGCCAGAGCGAGGGTTGAACGGCTTATCGCCAAATGACTTTCTCTCGCCATAGGGTTTTTTATCTCCAAAGGATTTATCACTGAATGGCTTTCTATCTCCGTAAGGCTTTTTATCTCCAAAGGGTTTATCACCGAATGGCTTTCTTTCTCCGTAAGGCTTTTTATCTCCAAAGGATTTATCGCCGAATGATTTTCTCTCGCCGTAAGGCTTTTTATCTCCAAAGGGTTTATCGCCGAATGATTTTCTCTCGCCGTAGGGTTTCTTATTGTCAGTATAAGATTTTCCGGACTCGGGCTTGCCAAATCTTTTTTGTCCCGAATTTTTAAAACCGCCTTCCGAAGGACTTACGTCCCCCTCGCCAAACAATTTCTTTTTCATGTTGTTGCTTCCTTCAGGCCGTGCATTTTGGCGGCCTTTGCTGGAAAATCCCTGCTCAGATCTGGCGGGCTTATTGAATTTTGTGGATTTGTCCTCGCGACTGTTCCTGTTTTTTTTGAATGGCATGATTACCTCGTTTTTTTATTCTATAAGAGGGGGTACAAAGGTACGCAAAAATACGGGATCTGAGGTGGTTAACACCATTTTCTGAATGATTGTTTACGAGTCGGTTTTCGGTCCTTTTAAGCCGGATGATTTGACCATGTTTTGTAACTATTTGATAATTAGGCTTATAATTTGTACCTTTGCGGCCTTTATTTTTTTAACTTAAAAAAGAAGTAGGAATGATGAAGAAACACTTGATAACTTGTAGCGGAATGTTAGTTCTTTTGCTGGTTGGAAAAATGCTTGTTTTCAGTACTCCTGTTGATCCAATTGAAGCAATAAAGTTTAACAGAAATCACCCAACAGAGGAAAAAAATAACACTTTCAGTTTTGCCAATGAAGATGTTCCCTTAGGTGACAAAAAAGTAAATGGAAGGATGGAACAAATCCTGAAAGCCCATACTTTCGGTAATTTGCAAACTCATATTCTGCACCATAAAGCGGCCAAATGGTTTCCTGTTATGGAGCCTATTTTAAAATTGCACGGTATTCCTTTAGATTTTAAATATATTCCACTGGTTGAAAGCGGATTAAAGAGCGGAACTTCTCATAAAGGCGCTTCCGGATACTGGCAATTTATGCCTCAAACTGCCCGGGATTTTGGTTTACGGGTAGATGGCGATGTGGATGAACGTCAGATGGTCACTAAATCGACTATTGCGGCTTGTAAATATCTGAAATCTTTATTTGCTGAATTTAAAAATTGGACTCTGGTGGCTGCCGCCTATAATGGAGGTGAAGGCAGCTTAAGACGCCAAATTGAGCGTCAGAAAGAAGATAACTATTTCAAGATGAAGCTGAATGCGGAAACTTCGGCTTATGTGTATAAGCTTATTTCGATGAAAGAGATTATTGAAAAACCTACGCATTATGGTTATCATGACCCGATAAGCCGCTTATTAGCCAAAAATGAGGCTGAAAAAGAGGATTATACTCATTTAAAGCCTGCGGCTAACTTTAATACCATGATGGCGCTTCAGGTTTTGCACAATTAGATTTCATGGTTTTCTTTCACAGAATTTGGCAAGTGAAAATAAAAATCCTGAAGGGATGATATATTGGTAACTCTCCAAAATTCAGTCTATTATCTGGATCGCTTGTTTAACCAGATTGATGGATTCCATAGATTATGCCAGCGGCTAATCTTTTCATTCTGCAAATTCTAATTCAGGCAATTAAGACAGAATAAAGAGGTTAAAACTCTTTTATTCTGACTTTAATCCAATAATGGCTTGCAGAAAAAATCGCATCTTTACTAAATTTTTCAGAGTCGGATCTATTTATGAGCAAATCTGTTACAGACCTTGGGGAGCAAAGCGAAGTAGAAGTTTATGGCGCCAGGGTTCATAACCTAAAAAATATAGACGTTTCTTTTCCACGAAATAAGCTGGTAGTGATTACCGGTTTAAGCGGCAGCGGAAAATCATCTTTAGCTTTTGATACTATTTATGCCGAAGGGCAAAGGCGCTATATGGAAACTTTTAGCGCTTATTCCCGGCAGTTTTTAGGTGGAATGGAGCGTCCGGATGTGGATAAGATCTCGGGCCTGAGCCCCGTAATTGCTATTGAGCAAAAAACGACCAGTAAAAATCCACGTTCTACGGTGGGCACCATTACCGAAATCTACGATTTTATGCGTTTGCTTTTTGCCCGGGTGGGTGAGGCTTACTCGTACGTAACGGGCGAAAAGATGGAGCGCATGTCTGAAGAGCAGATTTTTAACAATATTCTGGAAAAATTTGATGGTCAGGCGGTAAATATTCTGGCTCCGGTGGTAAAAGGCCGTAAAGGGCATTACCGTGAATTGTTTGAGCAGATCCGCAAGCAAGGTTATTTGAAAGTGCGGGTGGATGGCGAGATCTTGGATCTGACTCCTAAAATGCAGCTAGATCGGTATAAAATCCATGATATAGAAATGGTGATAGACCGGTTGCTGATCAGCGAGGCCGATAAAAAGCGTTTGTATGATTCTATTCAATCGGCTTTAAAAGTTTCTAAGGGGATCATTAAAATCAGTGATAAAGAGAACAAGGAATATTTCTATAGCAAGTATTTAATGGATCCGGTATCGGGCATTTCATATGATGAACCACAGCCCAATACGTTTTCTTTTAACTCGCCCTATGGCGCCTGTGAGCGCTGCGGGGGCCTGGGTTATATTTTCGAGGTCGATCAGCATTCGGTAATTCCCAATCCTAAACTCAGCATTATGCAGGGCGGATTGGCGCCTTTGGGCGAATATCGCGAAACCTGGATATTTCAAATTCTGAAAGCGCTTTCTAAAAAGTATAATTTTTCGATGTCGGCGCCTATTGAAAAAATAGCGCCCGAGGTACTGGAAATCATTCTGAATGGTTCGCCCGATATTATTACCGTTCCGGTTGAGTATAATAAATGGAACGTACAAAATTACCAGATCTCTTTTGATGGCATTATTAAAATGCTGGAAGAGCAAACCGAGCGCCGGGGCGATGCCATTGGTGAGGATTTGGAAAATTTCCGGGTTTTGAAAACCTGCCCGCAATGTGATGGAGCTCGTTTAAAAAAGGAATCCTTGCACATTAAGGTGGCTGAAAAAAATATCTATGAATTGGCCTGCATGGATATTTCCAGTTTATCGCAATGGTTTGAAGAAGTGGAATTACGTTTAACTGAGCGCCAGAGCATTATTGCTAAAGAAATTTTAAAAGAGATTCGTTCCCGCATTGGGTTTTTACTGGATGTGGGTTTAACTTACCTGACTTTAGATCGCACTGCCCGGACGCTTTCGGGTGGAGAGGCTCAGCGTATTCGTTTGGCCACACAAATTGGCTCCCAATTGGTGAACGTGCTTTATATTTTGGATGAGCCAAGTATTGGATTGCATCAGCGGGATAATGAACGCCTGATATCGGCTTTGAAAAACCTGCGGGATATTGGTAATACTGTATTGGTGGTAGAGCACGATAAGGATATGATCCTGGAAGCCGACCATGTAATCGACATGGGGCCGGCCGCCGGAGTGCATGGTGGCGAGGTGGTAGGCCAGGGAACACCCAAGCAATTTGCTAAAGCCAACACGCTAACCAACGATTATATCAGTGGTAAAAAAGAAATTGCCATACCAGCGGTACGCCGCGATGGAAACGGGCAGTTGCTTATTTTAAAGAATGCTTCGGGTAATAACCTGAAAAATGTAACGGTAGAGTTTCCACTTGGAAAATTTATCTGCGTAAGCGGAGTATCGGGCAGTGGTAAATCTACTCTGATTGCCGAAACTTTATATCCCATCTTAAATCACCATTTTTTCAGGGCGAAGAAAAAGCCCATGCCTTTTAAAAAAATTGAAGGTTTGGAGCATGTTGATAAGGTGATTGAAATAGATCAAACTCCTATTGGGCGTACACCCCGCTCTAATCCTTCTACTTATACCGGCGTTTTTTCCGATATCCGCAATTTGTTTGTGATGCTTCCGGAGGCCCGGATACGGGGTTATAAACCCGGCCGCTTTTCTTTTAATGTAAAAGGCGGACGTTGCGAAACTTGCCAGGGTGCCGGCATGAAATTAATTGAAATGAACTTTTTGCCCGATGTGCAGGTTCCTTGTGAGGAATGCATGGGTAAGCGTTATAATCGCGAAACGTTGGAAGTACGCTACCGCGGAAAATCCATTAGCGATGTGCTGGATATGAGCATAGAAGAAGCGGTTACATTTTTTGAACCAATACCTTCTATTTACCGGAAAGTGAAAACTCTGTACGATGTGGGCCTGGGCTATATTAAATTGGGGCAGTCGTCAACCACTTTGTCGGGTGGGGAGGCGCAGCGGGTAAAACTGGCTACCGAGCTTTCTAAGAAAGATACCGGTAACACATTTTATATTCTGGATGAGCCTACTACTGGGCTTCATTTTGAAGATATTAATGTATTGTTGAGCGTTTTAAACCGTTTGGTAGATCATGGCAATACCGTATTGGTGATTGAACATAATTTGGATGTGATTAAAGTGGCCGACTGGGTGATTGACCTGGGTCCGGAAGGCGGAGCCGGAGGTGGCGAAATTCTTTTTGCCGGGACTCCGGAAGGTTTGATCCAATGTAAGAAAAGCCATACCGGATTGTTTTTGAAAAAGGAAATGAACGGAACTATTGCTAAGTCGTCTTAGTTCTAATAATTCAGTTTTGAATCATTGTGCAAAATCTTCTTACATCGGCTCAAACCCGGCTGGCAGACCAATATACGATCAGCCATAAACCCATTTCTTCGATCGATTTGATGGAAGCGGCTTCTGCGGCTTTTGTGAGGGCTTTTAAAAATAAGTTTACCGATCGGGATCTGGCTATCAGTATTTATTGTGGTACAGGTAATAATGGGGGAGACGGCTTAGCCATAGCCAGATTATTGAAGCAGGAAGGTTATGATCGAATAGCGGTTCGGATAGCCCGGTTTTCAACTAAACAAACCGATGATTTTGCCGCTAATCTGCAAAGACTTCAGCTCACGGGAATTCCGGTTTTAGAAATTAAGCCCGGGGACGTTTTTCCCGAGGAGGAGGCAGAAGTTTTGATTGACGCTTTGCTGGGATCGGGCCTGAATAAGCCTTTGGGAGGCGAATTTGTCTGCTTGGTGCAGCATTTGAACGCTTTGCAAAAAAGCATAGTTGCGGTAGATATTTCTACGGGATTTCCAGCCGAAGGAAAGATCGATCCTCAGGAAACGGTTGTTTTAGCGTATTGGGTAATTTCTTTTCAAAGGCCCAAGATCAATTTTTTCTTCCCGGAGTCTGTGGTAGCTATGAAAGGTTTCCAGGTTGTGGATATTGGTTTAGACGAAGAGTTTATCCAATCGCAATCAGGTGGCTGGAAATTGGTGGAAGAGCAGGATATTCGCCGGGTTTTAAAAGCCCGCCAGATCTTTAGCCATAAAGGTACTTACGGTCATGCCTTGATTATTGCCGGGCATGAACAAACAATGGGGGCGGCCTTGCTTTGTGCGGATGCTTGTTTGCATGCCGGAGCGGGTTTAACCACTGCCTGTATTCCTCCTCAAGGGCTAACGGCTTTGAATACGCGTTCGCCGGAAGTGATGGCCTTGATTCGTGATGAATATTTGTTTGCCAATATCGATCTGAAAAAATACCAGAGTTTGGCCGTTGGCCCTGGATTGGGTAAAAATGAGTCTGAGGTTAAGTTATTGCAAACGCTGATCGAACAAGCTTCTGTTCCTCTGATTTTGGATGCCGATGCATTGAATATTCTTGCTCAAAATCCTGACTGGCTGAAACATCTTCCTGCTAAATCTATCCTAACGCCTCATGTCAAGGAGTTCGACCGGTTGTTTGGCGCCCATAATAGTTGGTGGAAACGTTTGGAAACCGGGCGTATAAAAGCGACCGAATACCAGTTGATTATCCTTCTAAAGAATCAATATTCCTTTATTATTTTGCCTTCCGGCAAAGTTTTAATTAATCCTACCGGGAATCCGGCCATGGCCGTAGGAGGCATGGGCGATGTGTTGACAGGCATTCTGGCTGCATTTTTAGCGCAGGGATACCAACCAGAAGAAGCGGCCATGCTGGCCTGTTACCTGCATGGCAAAGCCGGCGATGTTTTGAAAGAACAGGGAATGGCCTGCATCCCGCCAAGGTATTTGATAGAGTTATTGCCGAAGGTGATCGATGCCACTAATTGTTGATTCGTGGATGGGTTGATTTATTCCGTGCAAATTCGTGCTCTTTTTATTTTTTAATAAGTGTCGCCCCGCTGGGGCTTTTTAGATAATAGGGATTTTTTTATTAATATTTCATCCCTACGGGATTTGGGTTCTATTAATTCTCTCAATTCGTGTTTTTATTCGTTTTTCGTGGAGATTATTGTTGATTCGTTGATTTGTTTAAATTGCTAATACTTCATTCTAATTCGACCAATTCTGATGGATCAGTTTATTGAATTTTTTATGCTTTAAAGCTATTATCCCGGGCCACACTATCGGTATGCAAGCTTTCGTATACATGGAATCCTACTTCTGCGGGAATAGGTATCGGTAATCAAACAAATGAAATATATTGTGTTTCATCATAAAAAAAAACCAAATCACTTATAAAATGATTTGGTTTTTTAGCGCTATGAATTTAAGTGGCGTTTTTCGTTGAGTCCTTTCAAGGAAGCTTACAACAAAGCTCCCTTGAAAGCTAAGTACTTAGCGTGCTGCGATAAACTTAGATTCCAAAGCCTTGAATTTGGTTTGAAGTTTATTGTGCAAAGCAGTTTGCCCGTATTCGGCGGTTGTTTTCACAAACTCATTCAGGATAGACATACCCAATTGCACATCCTGAGTGCTTAAATTTTGCTTGGTTTGCGAGATGGCATACAGATAATTCAGCTGATCTTCAATGTAATCGGCTGTTTTTTCCACCACCTGATTGGCCTTATCGGTTTCTTTTAATTTGTACAGCAAGTCGGCCATATAGTATTTGCGGATGATGAAGTTCAGGGAATAATTTTTATCCGGAACTACTTCCATACATTTATCCAATACTTTTTTCGCTTCCTCAATGCGGCCTTCTTTATATAAACTTTCGGCCAGGATGTTGAAATTATTCACGATTACAGCAATCATACGTACCGATTCCGGATCCAGGTAAGAAGCATTTTTCATATTTCCCCAACGGAATTTATTCATCATATGATCATACATGGCATCGGTATTGGTTAAATCCCGACTTTGTTCCGGAGCATTTGCCGCTTTCTTTAAAGGTAACAGGCGGTAAGCAAAACCTTCATTATATAAGTAATTGTCTAAACCAATGTAATTGTCGGATGGAACGGTAATGGCAAAATAAATTGGCCTTTTCCAATTGTTATGAGCCAAAATATCCAACATGGCCAGTTCTGTTTTAGATACATAGTTTTTATTATACTGCCACTCCATTTCCGGAACTATCTCATCTTTTTTGCTCTCCGGCAGCGTTTTTGTAGCCAGAACCTGTGCCGGATCTACCGTTAATTTGAACTTTTTAGTCGGCAGGAAATTTTCTTTAGAACCATCTTGATAAGTGGTTTTATCGGCATCATTATCAGAAGTAAGTACTTCAAAGATGTTTTTCAGTTCAGTATATCCTTGAATTTGATAATCCTGATACCATAAAACATCCCGTACGCCCTGTACAAACTTATCATCGGGCATGGTAATTGGTAAGCCATCAGCTTCGTTTACTTTCTTTTTCATCTGGCGGATATACCAATCGGTACCCAGCAAGCTCAGGTTTACCACCCGAACATCCGGACGCACGTTTTCTACTTCCTGGGCGTACCATAATGGATAAGTATCATTATCGCCATAAGTAAATAAAATGGCATTGGGTGCACAAGATTCCAGGTAATCTATAGCCAGATCACGGGCTGTGAATTTGGTAGAGCGATCGTGGAAACCCCAGCCATTTTTGGCCATAAGTGCAGGTGCGGCTAGTAATCCGGCTACTGTTGCAATAATGGCTCCGGTAGTTGGCGTGATCTTCTTTCTTAAGAAATCAGAAATAGCGGCCACACCCAAGCCTATCCAAATGGCAAAAGCATAATAAGAACCGGCATAAGCATAATCCCGTTCCCTTGGCTGTAGCGGATTTTGGTTTAGGTATAACACAATAGCCATTCCTGTAAAGAAAAACAGGAGCCCTACAATTCCCGCGTCTTTCTCATTACGTTTAAAATGCCAGAAAGCGCCAATTAGTCCCAAAATGAATGGAAGGAAATAGAAGGGAGCATAGCCTTTGTTTTCCAATTGACTCTTCGGCAGGTCGTACTGACCGCCCAGCATCAGGTTGTCAATAAATTTAATGCCGCTTAACCAGTTGCCATGTAT
>DASQIU010000170.1:0-8489 GCA_035631395.1 Daejeonella sp.
GGGTAGTTTGTTCAGCACTCTGCGGAAATAAATTCAATTCTTCCAGAACATCGTAAATACGGTCGGCACCAAAGGATATGCCTACACCGGTCAGGTTTTTTAAACCAAACATGCCGGTAAGATCATCATAACGACCGCCCCCGCCAATACTGCCCATAGCCACTTCATTGGTTTTTACTTCAAAAATGGCTCCGGTATAATAATTCAGTCCTCTGGCTAGGGTTATATCCAATTGAATCTGAGCATTTTTCAGTTTAAAGCTATTCAGGTAGTTGAAAATGGTCTCAATTTCGCTGATTCCCTGCAAGCCATTGGCCGAAGTGGATAATACCTTTTTCAGGGTTTCCAATTTTTCGGCATTGGAGCCTTCCAGTAAAATTACCGGTTTTAATTTTTCGATATCTGTTTGGGTAAAACCGCGTTCAATTAGTTCTTTGCAAACGCCATCCAGCCCAATTTTATCCAGTTTATCAATGGCTACGGTCATATCCACAATCAATTCCGGTTTGCCAATTACCTCGGCAATGCCAGAAAGGATCTTGCGGTTGTTGATCTTGATGGTAAAATCTTTTAAACCCAGGCGGCTTAATGCTTCATCATAGATGAGAACAAATTCGGCTTCGTTCAATAAACTTTCAGAGCCCACCACATCGGCATCGCATTGAAAAAACTCGCGGTAGCGCCCTTTTTGCGGTCTGTCTGCCCGCCAAACCGGCTGTATCTGGAAACGTTTAAAAGGAAACGAGATCTCATGCTGATGCATGACCACATAGCGGGCAAAAGGCACCGTCAGATCGTAACGAAGCGCTTTCTCGCTGATCTGGGGAAGTAAAAGGTTTGTGTTTTTATCGGCTAATTTGGCCGGATCGGCTTTGGATAAAAAGTCTCCGGAGTTTAAAATCTTAAAAATCAGCTTATCACCTTCATCTCCATATTTCCCCGTCAGGGTAGAAAGGTTCTCCATGCTGGGCGTTTGGATTTCCTGATATCCGAATTTTTGAAAAACAGATTTTATGGTATCGAAAATATAATTGCGTTTCACCATTTCTGCCGGTGAAAAATCTCGGGTGCCTTTTGGAATAGCGGGTTTAATATTAGACATGGGGCAAAGGTAAAAAAACTACAGCATGTGAGTAATTATAGCAGCCTTAAACCACAGAAAATTGACGGAATGCGGGATGTTAATCGCAATTAATATCAATAAAAAACATTTTGGCTATATTTATCCTTAAGCTAAAAAAGAAACTATGAAAAAAGTAATTAAACTATTGCTATTATACCTGTTGGCGTTTGGCATATCCACAGCTCAGGCGCAGGGAATTTTAAAAAAGATCAAAGAAAAAGCCGGGCAGGCTGCTGAAAAAATGATCAATAAGGGAGGAAATACAGACAATAACAATACCTCGAACAATCCTTCCTCCAGTAAAAACGCGGGCAATAAAACAGGAGATGGATTAATTACTACACCGCCCAACGTGAATGAAAATCTGGCCAGTGCTGAATCTGCTTATAAGGCTAATAGTTATGGCGAGGCCCGTTATTCGTTGCAGCAGGCCATGTTGGGCGTAGAGATGGAAATTGGAAAAAAAATACTGCTATCACTTCCTGAAACGGTTTCCGGCTTAAAAGTGATCAAAGCCGATGACCAGGTAACCAGTACCGGTTGGGGCTGGGCTGGGCTAACCATTCAGCGTAAATACGGAGAAGGCGATAAGCAGCTAAATACCATCATTGCCAATAATTCGGTGTGGATGGCGGCCATCAATTTATACCTGGCCAATGGCGGATACGCACAATCTAGCGGCGAACAGCAGAAATGGAAACAAACTAAAGTAAAAGGCTATCGGGCTATTATTGAGTTCGATGAAAGTTCGGGCTATAAACTCAGCGTTCCGCTGGGGCAAACTTCCCTAATCGTTTGGGAAGGCACCAATTTCAGCAATGAACAGGATATAATGAATGCCGCCAACAGCTTTGATATAGATGGAATTAAGAAAACTTTAGGCGAAAAATAAGCATCCCCAAGATCATGAAAAAACTAATTGTTATTCTATTTTCCCTGATGCCACTAACTATGTGGGCTCAGGATTTTAATAAAAATCTGGCTACAGCCCGCAGTTCGTACGCTGCCGGTAAGCTGGAAGATTCCCGTTTTGCTATGGAGCAAATGCTTCAGGAGTTGGATATTACCATCGGGAAAGAAGTTTTAAAACTTTTGCCGGCAAAAATGGAGGTGATGAATATGAATAGTAGCGCTGATAATGTTGCCGGAACGAATGGTTTTTTGGGGGTAATTATTCACCGGGAATATGGCACCGGCGATAAAACTGCCGCTATTGATATGATCACCAATTCGCCCTTAATTGCTTCTATCAATGCTATTTTATCGATCCCTTTTGTGGGTAATTCAGCCGATGGAAGCCAAAAAAGGGTAAAAGTGCAAGGTTATAAAGCTCTGCTCCAAAAAAATGTGGATAGCGGAAATCAAAAAGTTTCCTATGAGCTTCAATTACCTTTCAGTTCTACCCTTTTAACTTTTAAAGTAAATGGTGCCGATGAAGGCCAGGTGTTAAAACTGGCCGAATCAATACCGATAAGTCAGATTGCAAAAATGCTGCAATAAGCTTAAGAGAAAATCTGGTTTAATAAGCCGGCCAAACGTACGCCTCCTTTTAAAAGACGATCATTTACCGTAGCAATATGATCAAAAATGTAGCGGTAGCTTAATTTTTCTTCGGGTTTTACGGTGTATAACTGGCGGCTTATTTCGTAAGATTCAAACGCCCATACGCTCAAGTTATCCGACTGCCATTTCTTTATTTGGGCCTGAGTGGCAAAGTTTATGGACTTGGTATATTCTGTATAACTTAATTGTTGAGATTCAATTAGCTGCTCGTCCCATAAACGGTGTAAGTTGGTGGGTTGATTAAACCAGAAAATTTTGATTCCATTGCCACCGCTATCTTCTTTACGGCCCATATGCATTGGCTGGTGAAGATCGCCCACCAAATGAATCATTAAGCGCAGATACATTTGTTTTTTGCCACTTTCCAGGTTCTTATTTTTTAATTGGGCAGTTAAAAATTGGATACGGTTGTAAATATTAACGGTGGTATCCTGATCCATTTGAGTTTTAAGCGCCTGGTAATCTAAATAATCCGCGAAATTGGCATAATGCCAGGTGCTTAGGTAATTGTATTCCGGATCTGACTTGATAAAATCAGCCCAGTTGCTGGTAATAGCCATACTTTCATGACCCAAAATTTTCTGAATTTCTTTTCTGGTTTTCTGATTGATGTAGCTATCGGCAATTTCGCCCACAATGCGGTGTCCCTGCATTCCCCAGGCCATCGTTTGAACCGGGATGTAAGATAAGAGGGCAATAAAGCATAGTCTTTTTAAAATGGATCTCATGTTTTTTTGAATTAATAAAGCGCTTTGGGTGTACAAATGAGTTTTTCTTTTAGTGCCAGTGTTACCGGCAAATGTTGTTGCAGGCTTTCCAGATAAAGGCTATCGGATGTATGATTTTTAATCACAAAAGCCTCTATATATTGACCATTTCTATAACAACCACTTATTTTTTGTTTGAAATTAGCTTTGGTAAAAGTACCGGTTAGAAAAAGCGTATCGTTTTGAGCCACATAAGTACCTTTGGCATATTCTTTCCAGTAGCCATTATTGTAGCAACTGTCTTCGTACAGATTTACTTTGGAGTAAGTATTTAAGGTAACGTAAAAAGAATCGCAGGTAAACTTAAAGTCGCGACGGGTGTATTGGAGCAGCTCACTTTGGTATAGAACCGGGGCTTCTTCCCAGATTCCCTGAACCAGGTCGACGCCTTTGCCTTGCAGGTTAGGATTAATTTTACAGGAACTAAAAAAGATGGCGCTAAAAGCCAAAAGTAAAACGTATTTGTGCATATGTATAAAAGCCCTTCCCGGTTTAGAGAGAAGGGCTATTTTTTTATTTTAATCCGCCAATCATTTTTTCCGGGCGAACCCATTCATCAAACTGCTCATTAGTTAGCAGATTCAGCTCCAGAGCGGCCTCTCTGAGCGATTTATTTTCTTTCAAGGCTTTTTTGGCAATTTTAGCCGCATTTTCATAGCCAATATGAGGGTTTAAGGCAGTAACCAGCATCAGGGAGTTTTCCAGATGTTTTTTAATACCGTCATAATTAGGTTCAATTCCAGCGGCACAATGATCTGAAAACGATACGCAAGCATCGCCAATTAAACGGGCTGATTGCAGGAAGTTTGCAGCCATTACCGGTTTAAATACGTTCAGCTCATAATGTCCATTTGATCCGCCAATAGAAATAGCCACATCGTTACCCATTACCTGGGCGGCAACCATGGTTACAGCTTCGTTTTGAGTAGGATTTACCTTGCCAGGCATAATAGAAGAACCAGGTTCATTATCTGGAATGTGTATTTCACCAATTCCAGATCTAGGACCTGAGGCCAGCATGCGGATATCATTAGCAATCTTCATTAAAGAAACGGCAATTTGTTTTAGGGCGCCATGTGTTTCTACAATGGCATCGTGAGCAGCCAGAGCTTCAAATTTATTTTCGGCAGTGCGGAAAGGCAAACCGGTGAATTTGGCAATGTATTCGGCAACTTTTACATCGTATCCGGCAGGTGTGTTAATTCCGGTACCAACGGCAGTTCCGCCCAAGGCCAATTCTGATAAATGATCTAAAGTATTGCGCAAAGCTTTTAATCCATGGCTTAACTGAGAAACGTATCCAGAAAACTCCTGACCTAAGGTTAGCGGAGTAGCATCCATTAAGTGGGTACGACCAATCTTAACTACCTCTTTAAAAGCTTCTGATTTGGCCTGTAAAACATCCCGTAATTTCTCTACGCCGGGAATAGTTACTTCCATCACCATTTTATAGGCCGCAATGTGCATGGCGGTTGGATAAGTATCGTTTGATGATTGAGATTTGTTCACATCATCGTTAGGGTGAATAAAGGTTGTGCCTTCGCCCAGTTTATTTCCTTGTAAAACATGTGCCCGGTTGGCTACCACTTCGTTCACGTTCATGTTAGATTGGGTACCCGATCCGGTTTGCCAGATTACCAAAGGAAACTCAGCGGCCAGTTTCCCGGCTAAAATCTCATCGCAAACCTGGGCAATCAGATCCCTTTTTTCGGCTGGCAATACACCACAATCAGTATTGGTGTAAGCAGCTGCCTTTTTTAAATAAGCAAAAGCTTCAATAATTTCAGCAGGCATGGAAGCTTCCGGACCAATTCTGAAATTATTACGTGAGCGTTCGGTTTGGGCACCCCAGTATTTATCTGCGGGAACCTTTACTTCGCCCATGGTGTCATGTTCTACTCTGTAATTCATGGAAATAGGGGATTATAGTAAATGCTGCAAAGTTAGAGTTTTTTTTATAAGCTGACAGCCAATAGCTGCTACCTAAAAGCCAGCAGCTAATAGCTAAAAAAAGCATATTTATAATTCTTTTACGGCATCCGTATAATAATTTTTAATTTTCCGCATTCTTATCATACAATTCATTTTATATCTAATGTTCTATTTCCGCGGCTTTAGCCTGTTTGTTGCCCTTGCATTTATTTTACAGTCATGCTCTTCTTCTACGCCCAAAAATAAAACCGAACCAACTGCTGATGAAAGCAAAACTGACAGCGTTTCATTGATCTATGATCCGGCTAAGGGCGATAAACGGATTGATGAATTTATGAAGCAGTTGCATCGCAAATATGGCTTTAATGGGAATGTGTTGGTGGCCAAAAACGGAAAGATTATTTACCAGAATGCCATTGGTTGGGCCGATTACCTGCATCGCGATAGCTTGAAGATCAATTCGGTTTTTGAGTTAGCTTCAGTTTCTAAGCCCTTAACGGCTACGGCAGTAATGATTTTGGTGGAAGAAGGCAAATTGCGTCTGGATCAGGATGTGCGGGATTTTTTTCCAAATTTTCCTTACGAAGGTATTACGGTTAAAATGCTGTTAACGCACCGTTCGGGTATGATGAACTACGTTTATTTTACCGATAATATCTGGAAATCGCAGAAAAAGGATGAGCGCAAGGGCATTACCAATATGGATGTAATGAATTTGCTGGCCGAATATAAACCGGCTCCTTACAGTAAACCTAACAAGCATTTCCATTATAACAACTCTAATTTTATGGTTTTGGGCGCCATAATTGAAAAAGTGAGCGGCAAACCTTTTGCTCAGTTTATGAAAGAGCGGGTTTTTAATCCTTGCGGGATGAAACATACGGCGGTATATTCTAAAGCCGTTTATGATAAAATACCGGTAGATGTAGTGGGACATGATAAAATTTGGCGCCGTTCTGTAGCCCAAAACTTTTTAGATGGCCCAGTAGGAGATAAGGGAATTTATAGCACCGTGCAGGATCTTTTTCTATTTGACAGAGCAATGCGACAAGGCCGTTTGCTTAAAAAGGCAACTATGGATTCTGTGTATACACCCAGAAATGAAATGATTAAAGGCCATTTTAATTATGGTTATGGTTGGCGGATGTTTGAATCTAAAGACCACAAAGTGGTATATCATACCGGCTGGTGGCACGGTTTTAGGCATATTTACTTGCGTGATCTGAGTAAAGATGTGACTATTGTATTGCTTAGCAATTTAACTAACGGAAGTTTGCAGAAACTGGATGATTTATATAAGATGTTGGGAATGCCTGTAGTGCGTAAAAATGCATACACAGGGAATGGTGGTACTTCAATAGACTACGAAGCTCCGGAAGAATAAAAAAACATTTTAACATATGCTCACTTAAGTTACTTTTGCAACGCCAACTGAAAAACATGTAACCCCATTTAGATTGTTACGTTTAAGCAATCTTTCTAACGGATTTTGGGATTAGGTCCATTTCTTAAGGTTTATTTGCTTGCATTAACAATAATTTTAACGCTCTCAGGTTATAAGTTATGTTTATTCACTAAAACAGGCGTTATTTAGATGAGCAAAATTTTTATTATTGACGATGATTCGATACACCAACGGATAGTTCAGATTATGATTGCCAAACATCAATTATATGATGAACATGCTAGTTTCACTAACGCCGAAAAAGCCCTGGAGTTTATACAGGAAAACAAAAAAAATCCAGCCATCCTTCCGGATGTTATTCTATTAGATTTGAATATGCCTATTATGGATGGATGGGATTTCCTGGATATTTTTGAAAAGATATGTCACGAGTTGGAAAAGACGATCCGGATTTTTGTGGTTACATCATCTGTTGATGAAAAGGATATTTTAAGAGCACAAAGCTATCCTTCGGTTACTGGTTTTATCTCCAAACCCCTGTCCCCAGAGTCTATACGCAGCACCTATTAAACCATTTCTCCTTAAGAATGTTATTTTTGAATAAATTTCAAGAATATGTTCGATAAGTTGTTTGAGGCCCAGAAAAAAGCCGAAGAAATTAAGAAACGTTTAGATACCGTTACCGTAAATGCCGAGGTAGAAGGGGGTAAAATCCGTGTATTGGCTACAGGAAATAAAGTACTATCCTCCATTAGTATTGATCCCGATTTTTTAAAAACCGCCGACCGGGAAGAACTGGAAGAATTATTGGCAGTAGCCGTTAATAAAGCATTAAGCCAGGCTGAAAATGTAAGCCAGTCAGAAATGCAAGCTGCAACCCGCGATATGATGGGCGGCTTGGGAAACATCTTTGGAAATAAATAAGCAATTTTTTATGAAAGCAACCATTTACGGGCATGCCTGTGTTCAATTAGAATTAGCTAAATCCACTCTTCTTTTTGATCCGTTTATTAGTCCTAATAAGTTAGCCAGCCATATTGACGTTCAAAAGCTTAAGCCCGATTACATTTTACTATCTCATGGGCATGAAGATCATATGGCCGATCTGTTGACCATTCAGAAAAACAGTGGCGCCACCGTAATTTGTATTGCCGAAATAGCTTCCTGGTTAAGCCAAAAAGGAGTTGAGCAAACTCATGGAATGAATATAGGAGGTGGTTATAATTTCGATTTTGGTGGGGTAAAAATGGTGTATGCCTTACATTCCAGCTCGATGCCTGATGGTGCTTATGGCGGTTCTCCAGCCGGTTTTGTGGTTTATGCCGATAACAAAAAAATATACTTTGCCGGTGATACGGCCCTTACTTTAGACATGAAATTATTAGCCGATGAAAATCTGGATTGGGCAATTTTGCCTATCGGCGATAACTATACTATGGGCGCCGATGATGCCATTCGTGCGGCTGAATTCATCAACTGTAAAAATATCATCGGTATCCATTATAATACTTTCCCCGTTATTCAAATTGATGAAGAGGAAGTGAAAGAGAAGTTTCAGAAAGCAGGGCTAAATCTGCAACTGGTTCCTATTGGAGATTCTATAGAATTATAATCGTGGAGAAATTTGGTCGGGGCCGATCTATGTATCGGCCCAATGTGGGGGGCTGACCTACGTGTCAGCCCGAATATAAAAAAGGGC
>DASQIU010000171.1:0-8696 GCA_035631395.1 Daejeonella sp.
TATATCCTACTACAAAACCGAACAAGCCATTTAAAATTAATTCAGAAAGACTTGCCGGCTGACCTATGGTTAGCTGGCGGGTAAAAGCATGCACCAGGCCCTGTTTTTCTTTACGCTTAAATTCCTGACTAAATGCCCAATATCCGGCCACAAAAGCCAGGGCCACAAAAAAGCCAAAAGTTTGTATCGGCAATGGGATATGAATACCGAAAAGGTATTCGATCAGATAAGTAATGGTTGGAAACATGTGCTAAAGATACAATCTTACCAGAATTTTTAACTTGTAAAACAAATTAAAATCTTAGTGATGCGAGATTGCTTCAAGAGGTTCCAGAATATCCACGTTGCCGTCTGATGCGATGGAAACCAATTGTACGGTTTTAACCTCATTTACCAGCAAGGGATCATAAGGAGTGCGAACTTTCACATAATTGAGACTAAAACCATGCATAAATCCTTCTTTATGATCCCCTTCGAATAATATTTCAGCTTGGTTGCCTAACTGGCTTTCATAAAAAGCCCGGCGTTTTTTCTCAGAAAGAATATGCAGCATTTTACTCCGGTCGGCACGTTGAGAACCCGGCACTGGATTGGCCATTTCCGCAGCCGGAGTATTTTCCCGTTCAGAGTAGGTAAAAACGTGCAGATAAGAAATATTCAGCTCGTTCAGAAAATTATAGGTATCCAAGAAATCCTCACGTGTTTCGCCCGGAAAACCAACAATTACATCCACCCCAATACAGCAATGAGGCATCAGGGATTTAATTTTAGCCACCCGGTCGACATATAATTCCCGGCGATAGCGACGGCGCATCAGGCCTAATATTTTATTGGAGCCAGATTGCAGCGGAATATGGAAATGTGGCACAAAACGCTTGGAAGTGGCCACAAACTCAATAATTTCGTTAGTTAACAGGTTGGGTTCAATAGATGATATCCGGATGCGGTTAATACCTTCCACTTCATCCAAAGCTTTTACCAGATCCAGGAAACGATCTTCCCGTTTTCCATCCCGGATACCAAAATCGCCCAGGTTTACGCCGGTCAAGACAATTTCATTCACCCCGGAGGCCGCAATTTCATGAGCCTGTTTGATCACACTCTCAATAGTATCGCTACGGCTGGCTCCGCGAGCTAAGGGAATGGTGCAGAAAGTGCAGGAATAATCACAGCCATCCTGAACTTTCAAAAAAGTACGGGTTCTATCGCCAAAAGAATAAGAAGGAATAAACTGGTTAGTCTGATCAATCGGCTGATTGTAAATCTCGGCCTTCGGCTTTTTGGTCAGATCGCTGATATGTTCAATGATCTGAAATTTCTCGGCAGCGCCTAAAACCATATCCACGCCCGGAATTTCAGAAATTTCTTTAGGCTTTAACTGGGCATAACAACCCACAATGGTAATATAGGCATTGGGAGAATGTTTCAGAGCCTCTTTAACCACCCGCCGGCATTTATGATCGGCATTTTCCGTTACAGAACAAGTATTGATCACATACACGTCGGCCTTTTCTGTAAAACTTACCGTATCAAAACCTGCCTTGGCAAACTGGCGGCCAATTGTAGAGGTTTCAGAATAATTCAGTTTACAACCCAGTGTATAAAATGCAACCTTTTTGTTCATAACAGGGCGCAAATATAAGAAAAATACTACGGAGAGTTCTTCGGCCTGTAGGTTTTAATCAGCCTGAAAAACATCAATCCTGCTGCATTTCACCCCAACGATAGGAATTGCTATCCAAACCCGCCAGATCGATAACCCTGCTAATTACCGTTTGAGCCACTTCTTCCATACTTTGAGGCAAACTATAAAAAGAAGGGTTAGCCGGACAAATAATGCCGCCGGCTTCGGTAATGCTTTTCATATTATTGATCTGGATCAGGTTTAAGGGAGTTTCCCGAAGCACCAGGATCAGTTTGCGTCGTTCTTTCAACATCACATCGGCTGCCCGGGTGATCAAATCGTTAGAAATGCCCGAAGCGATACGCCCCATGGTACCGGCAGAACAGGGACAAATGATCATGGTATCGTAGCGGGCAGAGCCGGAGGCAAATGGCGCCATAAAATCATTCTTCTCATAATAACGGAAACCGTAATCCTGATAATCCTCATTTTGCAACTCGTATTTCCATACTTCACGGGCGTTATCAGACATAACCACGCCTATTTCCTGCACCTGATCGCGAAGCTTGGACAATTGATCAAATAATACTTTAGCATAAATGGAACCGCTAGCGCCAGTTACGGCCACCACAATCTTTCTACCTTTCATAAACACTGAATATTTTTTAATTATAACGAGGCACCCTCTTCTCCCAATACATACATTATGGCCTTTATAGATTTAACGAAAACAATAAAACGCAGTTTTAAAGGCAAGCGAATTTGCTTAATTTTTAACAATCTCATTAAGCTTTTCACCTATAGGATACAAAAAAGGGCCGAATACTAGTATTCGACCCTACATCTACCTATGAAAAACATGCCCTTTGGGAGGGCATTACAAATATATATAAAAAGTACATCTATACAATCTTTTTTAAAAAATGTTTAGAATAAGTTAAAAGCTGAGTTTTATGACCTGAACAAACCTGAATTTGAGAAGCAAGTAAAATAGCTTAATGCATTATAAAACAAGCAATTGTAAATTTTGCAAATTCGGAAAAATAGGACAACAGAGTTACGATAATTTAATATTTAGACAAATATTAATTAATAAGGAGAGCAAAGATAATTTCATTTTTTTACAATAAAATCGAGCTTTTGTGCGATAAAAATGAAAGTTAAAGCGGTTTGAATCCTGCAAAGGTCTATTTTTTCAGCGAACAGATTGATAAAACTGATCATTCTCCTGGCGGGAAAAAACAATTTGCCAAAGGTTATTCTCCTTGGCTCTGAAAGATGCAGCACTACAGGATAAATAATAAACCCACATCCGGTAAAAGCGCTCATTATAGTTTTTTTTTAGTTCGGGCCAGGCTTGTTTAAATCGCCTGAGCCATTCCTGGAGCGTTAAATCATAGAAAACACCCATATTATGCCAGTCTTCCAAAACAAAAAGATTCTCTATTGAGCGGGTAATTTGCATCACGGAAGGCAACATCCCGTTAGGAAAAATATATTTATTGATCCAGGGATCGGTAGAAATCTCGGAAGTATTGCTGCCAATGCAATGCAGCAAAAACAAACCATTTTTTTTCAGGCAGCGATGTACCATTTGCATAAAGGTTCGGTAGTTTTTATAACCCACATGCTCAAACATGCCAATGGATACAATGCGGTCAAACTCCTCATATACACTACGATAATCCTGCAACTTGATTTCAATTGGCAAACCTGCGCAGCGCTGTCGGGCCAGATTATATTGCTCGTGTGATATGGTTATGCCCACCACCTCTGCGCCATATTTTTGAGCGGCAAAACGGGCAAATCCGCCCCAGCCGCAGCCCACATCCAGCACCTTTTGACCCGGTTGTAACTTTATTTTCCGGCAAATCAGATCCAACTTTTGTTCCTGCGCTTCTTCCAGAGATGAGGCATTTTGCCAATAAGCGCAGGAATAAACCATCTCTTTGCCCAACATCGCTTCATACAGATCGTTACCTACATCGTAATGCTTCAGACCCACTTCCCCGGCTTTTTTCACAGATTGCTGATTAAACACCAAAGCCTGGGCTTTATAAATCAGTTTTTTCCAATAGCTGCCACCCGCATTTCGTAAATTGGCCCTTAAAATCCGACAGATAAATTCATCCAGATTTTCACAATCCCATAAGCCATTCATATACGATTCGCCCAAGCCAATGGAACCTTTTTTTAACCAAAGAGCATATACAGATTCATCATTTACTTGGATATCCCATCTTCGGCTACCATTTACATTCACATCGGCTTTATCCAGTAATCTGTGTGCCAAATTTTTATAAAGGTTATTCCCTAATTCCTTAGCAGGAACCATCTTAGAATCTACCTCTTTTTCGGAATATTTTACTGAATTGTTCATCCTGGAATTGGATCATTTACTTTCCAGATTTCTCCAAAAAGCCTTTTTGTAGATAAACAATTAACAGATATTTTGTTCTATAAGGCAATAAAAATTTCGACAAAAAGTATTCTTTAAGCTTTTTAAATCCCCTTTTTGGATTAGGCGACTACTCAAGGATATAGTAAAAAAATATCATCCGCAGTTATCCCAACTATTTTCCAATTCTTTTGTCTTTAAGGAAGCATTTCTATTGAACCGCATTCTCCCTATTTTAAATATCAGGTGAATGAAAACGAAAACTATCTTGATCAGCTTCGCCATTACTATTACAGGGTACGTGTCAAGCTGCAGCAATGAGACCAAGCAAAAAACAAATCAACCTCCAACTTATCCGGTACTCTTACTAACGCCACATCCTGCCACCATTTATTACGATTATCCCGCAACCATACAAGGCGAAGAAGTGGTTGAAATTAGGCCAATTGTTGATGGATACCTGGAAACGATATACGTACAGGAAGGAGCTACAGTAAAAAAGGGACAATTGCTTTTCCGAATAAAAAACCCGCAGTACGAGCAGAATGAAATTACCGCCAAAGCTGCCATTAAAAGTGCTATTGCCGATGTAAACACCGCAGAAATGAATGTTGAAAAAGTGCGACCATTGGTAGAGAAAGAGATTATCAGCAAATACGAACTGGAGGCGGCACAGTATGCATTACAATCAAAAGAATCGGCTTTGGCCCAGGCAAAGGCTGCCTTAGTCAATGCTCAAACCAATGTAGGTTATACCATAATCCGAAGTCCCCAAAATGGCGTAATTGGTTCCATACCCTATAAAATAGGTGCTTTGGTAAACAGCACTACACCCAATCCGCTCACCATATTATCCAACATCAGAAATGTGTATGCCTACTTTTCTTTAAACGAAAAACAATTATTAGCCTTTTCCAACCGCGTAGCTGGCAGTACCCTACAGGATAAGTTAAATCATTTGCCACCGGTAAGCTTATTACTGGCAGATGGCAGTGAATATCCGCAAAAAGGCAAAATAGAAACTGCCAGTGGTTTAATTTCAACAACAACAGGAACGGCCAGCTTTAAAGCTATATTCCACAATCCAGTGGGCATTATACGCAGCGGAGCTAGTGCCACGGTGCGCATACCCAGAACTATTGATACTGCCTTGCTGGTCCCCCAAAGCGCCTCCATTGAGTTGCAAGACAAACGCCTGGTATATGTGCTTAAAGATGGCAACAAAGTATTCAGCAGGGCTATTGTTTCTACGCCAAGCAATGACGGGCAATTCCTGATTGTACAGAAGGGATTGAAGAAAGACGACAAAGTAGTGCTTAGCCCGATCAATCTAAAAGACAGCATTGTAATTACTCCCCGACTTATAAATGCCGATAGCTTGTACCGAAAATCTCCAATGCAGTAACCCCAATGTTATGCTGAAAAGATTTATAGAACGGCCGGTATTAAGCACAGTTATTTCAATACTGATTGTTTTGCTGGGCGTATTGGGCGTACTTAGGTTACCCATTGCCCAATATCCCGACATTTCGCCGCCCACGGTGCAAGTATCGGCCACTTATAGCGGGGCCAATGCCGACGTAGTACTTAAAACTGTTATCGTACCCTTGGAACAGCAAATTAATGGCGTTGACGGGATGACCTATATGACCTCTACCGCAACCGACCAGGGTTCGGCTACCATCAATGTTTTCTTTAATGTGGGGATAGACCCTGATTTAGCAGCCGTCGATGTACAAAATCGTGTATCATTGGCCACCAGCGTTTTACCCCCTCAAGTAACGCAGGTAGGCGTTACGGTTAGAAAACAACAAAGCAGTAATGTTCTCATTGTTTCCCTATATAGCGAAACACCTAAATACGACCAGGTATTTCTACAAAACTATGCGGCTATTAACATCATCCCCCAATTACAAAGAGTTAGAGGAGTGGGTAATGCCTTTGTATTTGGCTCGCCAATGACCTATTCCATGCGTATTTGGCTAAAGCCCGATGTGATGTCAGTATATGGAGTTACCGCAAAAGATGTTTCCAATGCGCTAGCTGAACAAAATGTGGAAGCGGCGCCCGGTCAGTTTGGTGAAAACTCCAACCAAAGCTTCCAATATGTCATTAGATACAAGGGACAATTACAGTCGACAGAAGAATATGGAGATATCCTGATTAAAGCCATTGGCAATGGGCAATATCTGCGACTAAAAGACATAGCCCGCATTGAACTGGGGTCACAAACTTACCTCGGCCCCACAGCCACCGATGGCAAAGAAGCTTTGGGCATTGCCATTGCCCAAACTCCGGGCTCCAATGCCCGAGATGTGATTATAAACTCTAAACTGGCGATGGACAAAGCCGCCCAATCATTTCCTGCAGGCGTGAAATTCGTCTATCTGATAGATATTAATCAGTACCTGAACGCATCCATTACCAAAGTAGTACGCACCCTGTTTGAATGTTTTGGCTTAGTGTTCCTGGTTATTTTCATCTTCTTACAGGATTTCCGTTCTACCATTGTCCATGGAGTATCGGTGCCGGTAGCTATTATAGGGACCTTTTTCTTTTTATACCTTTTCGGCTTCAGCATCAATTTATTGACCCTGTTTGCTCTGGTATTAGCCATTGGCATTGTGGTTGATGATGCCATTGTAGTAGTGGAAGCGGTGCATGCCAAACTGGAAAGCGGCTATCAATCGCCCCGAAAAGCAGCCATCGATGCCATGAGCGAAATATATACTGCTATCATCTCCATTACTTTGATTATGGCTTCGGTATTTATTCCGGTTACTTTTGTAACAGGTTCTTCGGGTGTATTCTACAAGCAATTTGGCACTACCCTGGCCGTAGCCATCATGATTTCTGCGATAAATGCCTTAACACTTTGCCCAGCCTTGGCAGCTTTATTTTTAAGGCCTCCGCAACATGGCGAGGCCCATGAAAAAAGAACTTTTGTTCAACATTTTCATCATGCTTTCAATACCGGCTACAATACACTGACAGACAAATACATGCGGTCCGTCAAATTTCTTTCGGCAAAAAAATGGATAGTCATCCTGTCGGTTATAATTTTTAGTGGCGGATTTTATTTCCTGATGAAATCAACACCAACCAGTTTTGTGCCCGAAGAAGATTTAGGAACCATTTTTATAAACATCAGTCTGCCACCAGCATCTACCATGGAACGTGTAAAAGCAGTAGCCATTAAAGTGGATAGCATTTCGCACACAATACCCGAAGTAGAACATTCTATACGCGTTTTAAACCTAAATTTTATCGCGGGCAATGGCAGCTCTTATGGCCTGGTTGTCTTGCGGTTAAAACCCTGGGAGCAGCGGCCAAATACCAACAACAAAGACGTAATTAAACAATTGACCCAAAAAACATCGGGAATAAAAGAAGCCAACATCCTTTATATGTCTCAACCTACTATTTCAGGATTTGGCAATAGTGGCGGCTTTAGCTTTCAACTGCAAGATAAGGGTGGCCATGATATCCAGGATTTTTATAAAGTTAGCCAGGATTTTTTAATCGCCTTAAATAAACGCCCCGAAATACAATATGCGGCAAGTGCTTTTAGCCCCAATTTTCCGCAATACAGATTGGATATAAACGTGGCCAAATGTAAAGACGCCGGAATAACCGTAACCGATGTACTAAATGCCATGGAAGTTTTTTATGGCAGTTCATATATTACAAATTTCAGCGAATTTGGTCAGCAATACCGGGTTATTTTGCAGGCCGACACAAACTACCGTGCCAGTCCGGCCGGATTGAACAAAATTTCGGTAAAAACTTCTGATGGAACCATGGCTCCTATCACTGAATTTATAACCCTGACAAGGGTTTACGGAGCTGAAAGTTTAACCAGATTTAATCTGTTCACTTCCATATCCATTACTGGTTCCCCCAATAGCGGATACACCACCGGGGAGGCCCTAAAAGCTATAGAAGAGGTAGCCAACCAAAAATTACCTCCCGAATATGGCTTTGAATATTCCGGCATCAGCCGGGAAGAAAAAAACGCCGGCTCCCAAACGCTGTACATTTTCATGTTAAGCCTCGGCTTTGTCTATCTCTTGTTAAGTGCACAATATGAAAGTTACCTTTTGCCATTTGCCGTCCTGTTTTCTCTCCCGGTAGGCTTATCGGGCGTATATGTATTTGCAAAAATAGCCGGACTGGACAATAATATTTACATGCAAATATCCATCATCATGCTGATTGGTCTGCTGGCAAAAAACGCCATTCTAATGCTAACATTTGCCCAGGAACGCAGAGAAAAAGGAATGGGACTGGTTGAATCTGCCATGGAAGGTGCCAAAGTGCGCTTACGTCCTATTCTGATGACTTCATTTGCCTTTATATTTGGCGTTATGCCGCTCATGTTTTCAAGCGGCGTTGGAGCCAACGGAAACAGATCCATTGCAACCGGAGCCATTGGCGGAATGCTGTTCGGAACCTTGCTGGGCGTATTTGTAATACCCGCCTTGTATGTTATTTTCCAGGGTTTACAGGAAAAACTAAGTAACAAAACAAGCTACCTGGAAGATACTGAGTAGAAATAAAATGGTTCAAATTAATTATTTGCGTTTTCTTATGCTAAGACATAAAACTTAGCGCTCAATACAAAACATCTTATAAAAACACGAAGATGCCAGACTTAGCATGGTTATTTTACTT
>DASQIU010000172.1:0-5121 GCA_035631395.1 Daejeonella sp.
AGAAAGTTCTGCAAGTGCAGTAAATATCAGCTCCGCTTCACTCATATGATCACGTAGATTCTGGGTTTTTAAATTTTTTAAATCTTTGTGTTGTTTAACCGACAAGCCACTCCATTCCTGATGAATAATATTAGTAAGAAAAGCAAATTCATCATTCTTTTTTACTCCGCTTTGTTTCCAGTAGTCGGTAAGCTTGTTGCGGGTTTCTTGACCAGTCATCCGCTGTTGTATCCATTTTTCGCTACGCCCCAGTTTTTTCCAGCTTTCTCTGGCTCTATCTAGGCTTTGTTCCGGATCGGCTATTTCTTGGATTCGTTCGTAGCCAACTTTGGCCAACCATTGTTTAAAAGGCTCTGCATTGGGCGATGGGATGGATTGAATAAGACGCAACAGATTGGGAGTGTTTAAGCAGTCAGTGGCGTATTTTTTTCCATCGGCAGCTTCAAATTTCAGTTGTACGATTTTTTCGTACAACTGACTCCCTTCCTTTGTGAGTTTTTTCTTTAGATCACTCCAATATCGTTTAGGAATGCTACTGCCGGTAAGTATTTCAATCACATCAATTACGGAGAAATACCACATTCCTTTTTCGGCATCGTAGTATCTTCTGATTTCCTTTTGCTCAAAAATGGCGATTTTATTTTCTTCCATTAGATAGTGCGTTACTCTTCTTAAACATGCTTCTTATTTCTCGAAATATGTCTTAACAGTCATTAGCATTATTAGAAAAAATGTTATCTCACTCAATAATTGCCTGAGATAGAACTGGCATAAACCAAGATACAAAAATAGAGTTTATCTTCAGGTGAAATTTGTGTCAATACTATTTAGGGTCCGTTTAATGCCTGTCCTTATCCCTGGTATCCATGATAATGGTTACCGGGCCATCATTGATCAGGCTCACTTTCATGTCGGCTCCAAAAATTCCGGTTTGTGTTTTTTTGCCGGTATGGTTTTCCAGGGTTTGGATCATGAGCTCATACAGGGGGATGGCTTTTTCAGGTTTGGCCGCCCGAACAAAGCCGGGTCGATTGCCTTTTTTGGTTTGGGCAAACAGCGTAAACTGCGAGATCAGCAGAATTTGGCCATCAACATCTTCTAAAGAACGGTTCATTTGTCCATTTTCATCGCTAAAAATGCGCATGTTGGCTATTTTTTGTGCCAGCCATTTCAGATCTTCTTCGGTATCATCCTCTTCAATGCCCAAAAGCACCAGCAGACCGATGCCAATTTGCCCGGTAATTTCTCCATCTACTTTAACGGACGACTCTGAAACACGTTGTATAACTGCTCTCAATGGGATATTAGTTTAAGAAATATTAGCTTCTGGTTTCGTTGCCATGGTATATACTCAAATAGCTTTCATAGCGAGAGGGTTCAATTTCGCCATTTTCTACGGCCTGTAAAATGGTGCAACCTGGTTCATTAATATGCCGGCAATTATGGAACTTACATTGGCTCATCCGTTCTCGTATTTCGGGGAAAAGATGCCCAAGTTCAGCTTTTTCAATATCAATAATGCCCAATTCGCGGATACCCGGCGTATCAATCAAATATCCGCCGAAAGGCAAGGGAAACATTTCGGCAAAGGTGGTAGTATGTTTTCCTTTATCGCTCCACTCAGAAATTTCGCCGGTTTTAAGTTTAAAGCCCGGCAGCAGACTATTGATTAGCGTAGATTTTCCCACCCCTGAGTGCCCCATAACCAGCGTCACCTTATCTTCTAACAGATGCGCTATCTCCGGAATATTGGTGCCTTGCAAGGCTGAAATATTGTAGCAGGGATAACCGATTTTCTCATAAATGGATTCATATCCAGCTAAAATTTCCAGCCCTTCCTCGCTAAAAAGATCAAGCTTGTTGAAAATCAGTTTGGCGGGAATATGATAAGCTTCGGCCGTTACCAGAAACCGGTCTATAAAACCCAAAGAAGTTCTGGGCGAAGCCAGTGTAACCACTAATATGGCCTGATCCAGATTAGCGGCAATAATTTGCGATTGCCTGGATAAATTAATGGATTTACGGATGATATAGTTTTTCCGCTCCAACAGTTTGCTAATCAAAGCCGTTTCTTGGTCGGGTTCCGGTTCCAGTTCCACACGGTCGCCAACAGCCACCGGATTGGTAGATTTGATCCCCTTGGTGCGGAATTTTCCCTTGATACGGCAACTGATGGTTTTTCCCTCATCGGTTAAAACCTCGTACCAACTTCCGGTTGATTTAATAACTAAGCCTTGCATCTGCATCTGTTCTGCGAAAGTAGGCTCTCCCACAGTAAATAGCAAGTTAAAAAATGTTTCGGCCGGTTATGAATGGGTCTTCCGTTTTTTATTTTATGGAAATATTTTTCTAAATTGTTGGTTCCTATACCTTCTTAGTAAAAAATGAGCCATATGAGGAAAAAAATACAAGTTATCGCGATGTTTTTTGCACTTGTCAGCGTGCTTTTTGCTGGGTGCAAAAAAGAACCTAACCCGCAAGTTGCCATAGTTGGTAAATGGGTATTCAGTAGTATTCAAGCTAAATCCTGGGAGAACGGTGTTTTCAAGGGGGAAATTTACCCTTATATGGAAGCTGGAACTACCATGGAATTTAAAGGGGATAATACCTGGCTTATAACTACGGTATCTCTTTCGGATGGAGGGTCTTATAGTATAATTGGAAATAAAATTAAAATCAAATCAGAGCAGGGTGAGACCGAATCAGAAATTGCATTTCCAAACAATAAAACGTTAAAACTTTCAAGTATTGTAGAGAGAACCTCTGATGGGATTACATACCGGAATGAATACATCTCTGAATATGTAAGGAAGTAGAGTGGCCTTCCAGGCTTTTTGAAGTCTGTTAAAAGACCTCCCAAATTTTAAAAACCTGGGAGGTCTTTTTATGGGCTTAAAATATGGCTTCCGCGATTTTACGGGTTGGATTTGGATTACTCATGGTGTAAAAATGCAATACCGGAACGCCAAAACTCATTAATTCCTTACATTGCTTAATCATCCATTCAATACCCACCTCTTTTACTTGCTCTTCGGTTTTGCATTTAACAACCGCATCACTTAAATCCTCCGGAATATCAATGTGAAATGATTTGGGCAGACTGATAAGCTGTTTAGACGAAGTAATGGGTTTCAAACCCGGAATAATGGGCACATGAATATCGTTTTCCCGACATTTTTTCACAAAGCGGCAATATTTCTCATTGTCGAAAAACATCTGGGTAACAATAAATTCGGCGCCCATTTCTACCTTTTGCTTTAAAAATTTAAAGTCGGTATTCAGGTTAGGCGATTCAAAATGCTTTTCGGGGTATCCGGCCACGCCGATACAAAAATTGGTGTTGCAGGTTTGATCGTGGTCTTCGTGCAAATAAATGCCATTATTCATGTTATTTACCTGCTGCAGCAAATCGGTAGCATAGTTATGACCGCCCGGAGTTGGAATAAAAGACATATCCGCTTTGCGGGCATCGCCTCGTAAAACCAACACATTATCGATGCCCAAAAATTGAAGATCGATCAGGGCATTTTCTGTTTCCTCTTGGGTAAAGCCGCCGCAAATTAAATGCGGTACGGCATCTACTTTATAGCGGTTCATAATGGCGGCGCAAATGGCCACCGTTCCCGGGCGTTTGCGGTACGACACTTTTTCCAGCAAACCATTGCTATGCTGCTTATAAATGTAATCTTCGCGATGATAAGTTACATCGATAAAGGGTGGCTTAAACTCCATTAAAGGATCAATGGCATCGTAAATTCCCTGAATGCTTTGGCCTTTTACCGGCGGAAGTAGTTCAAATGAAAAAAGTGTTTTGCCCTGGGCATTGCTAATATGTTCGGTGATCTTCATTTATTGAGTCGGATTCAAATCTTTTTGGATGATTAATAAGCTAAATTAGGGCTGAGCCATTTCTCGGCTTCCGCTACCGCGATGTTTTTGCGCCGGGCGTAATCTTCTACCTGATCTTTGCAGATTTTACCCAGTCCGAAATATCGGGATTGCGGATGGGCGAAATAAAAACCGCTTACGGCCGCTGTTGGCGTCATGGCAAAACTTTCGGTTAAGCTGATGCCGGCCAGTTTCTCGGCATCCAATAACTCAAACAGCGTTTGTTTCTCGGTATGATCGGGGCAGGCCGGATAGCCTGGAGCCGGACGGATACCGGTATATTTTTCCTTGATGAGCTCTTCATTATTCAGGTTTTCCTGCCCAGCATATCCCCAATACTCTTTGCGCACCAGCTCGTGCATCTTCTCGGCAAATGCCTCGGCTAAGCGGTCGGCCAGGGCTTTGACCATGATGCTGTTATAATCATCATGATTTTTTTCAAACTGAGCCACCAGCTCATCGATGCCAATACCGGTAGTCAGGGCAAAACCTCCAAAATAATCCTGGATGTCACTTTCTTGAGGAGCCACAAAATCAGAAAGACAATAATATGGCTCATCCTTGGCTTTTTCGGCCTGCTGGCGCAAACAGTGGATGGTTATGTTTTCCGTATTTCCGGATTTTGAGGTTACTTCCAATACAACATCATCGCCAACAGAATTGGCCGGCCAGAAACCAATAACGGCATTGGCCCGGAGTAGTTTTTCGTCAACAATTTTTCTTAACAGGATTTGGGCATCCTCAAAGAGCTTTTTGGCTTCGGTTCCCACCACTTTATCGTCAAAAATGCGGGGATAGCTTCCATGTAATTCCCAGGTATGGAAAAACGGTGTCCAGTCTATATAAGGAACCAGTTCTTTCAACGGGAAATCTTCAAAGAGTTAGGTTCCTAAAAATGCCGGTTTAGGGGCAATAGCGCCATCCAAATTGATTTTGAACTTGCTTTCGCGTGCTTCGGCAATAGTTTTAAAGCGCTTATCCGAGCGTTTGCTTAAATGTGCTTCACGCGATTTTTCATACTCCTCGCGGATCTGGGAAATATATGGCTGGCGGTTTTCGGCATTCATCAAGGTGCTGCAAACCGTTACGCTGCGGGAAGCATCTAAAACATGGATGGTAGGACCGGAATAATTAGGAGCAATTTTTACGGCAGCATGGATACGCGAAGTAGTAGCTCCGCCAATAATTAGTGGAATGTTAAAACCTTCGCGTTCCATTTCTTTGGCAAAATGA
>DASQIU010000173.1:0-36814 GCA_035631395.1 Daejeonella sp.
TTCCTGTGCTTTTTGGGCTAAATAATATGGATCTACACCAATACAATGCCCTCCAACCAACCCGGGCTGGAATTTCAGAAAATTCCATTTGGTAGCGGCGGCGGCCAACACTTCATGGGTATCAATATCCATCAGATTAAAAATTTTGGCCAACTCATTTACAAAAGCAATATTGATATCCCGCTGTGCATTTTCAATCACTTTAGCGGCCTCAGCAACTTTTATACTACTGGCTTTATGGGTGCCGGCCGTAATTATAGAACGGTATAACTGATCCACTCTATCGGCTGTTTCAGGAGTTGAGCCCGAGGTGATTTTCAATATTTTGGCTACAGTATGATTTTTATCCCCCGGGTTAATCCGCTCAGGAGAATATCCTGCAAAAAAATCGGTGTTAAACTTTAATCCAGAGTGTTTTTCCAATACGGGGATGCATTCCTCTTCGGTGGCACCAGGGTAAACTGTTGATTCATAAATGACCACATCCCCCTTTTTAAGCACCTGCCCTACAGTAGCGCTGGCCTTGTAAAGAGGGGTCAAATCCGGACGATTATTTTTATCAACCGGTGTGGGAACGGTAATGATGAAAAAATTACAAGAGCGAATATGTTCGATATCACCGCTGCAAAAAAGCCCGGTTGGAGTACTGCAATTATCACTTAAAACTGCTTGCAGCTTTTCTTTTGCAATCTCTAAAGTACGGTCATTCCCATTTTTCAGCTCGGCAATCCGCTCCGGGTGAATATCAAAGCCTATGACTTTGTATTTTTTAGCAAACTCTACCCCCAGAGGTAAACCCACATAGCCCAAGCCAATAATGGCAATGCGGGCATTCTTTACTGTTAGATTACTCATCTGATTAGTATTAATTAACAACCGCGATATTATTTGTGCTAACCTTGGCAACCAGAGCACATCCCATATGCTCTAAAACCATTAAAATATTTTTTCCCTGAATTTGGATTACATTGCCCTGATGATCTGAAAAAACACCATTTTTAATCCGAACCCGCTCTCCTAATGCTAATTCATGCAGACTTACCGATTCCATATCTGGGCAGATATTTAAAAGCCGGCGGATATCCGTAATAACTTTTTCCCGCACAATAGCCGGCCGGCGCTGGAAATAAATGAAATTAATTACTCCCAAAGTTTGCCGCACTTTGCTTTCTTCTGCAGGAGCAATCTTTACAAAAACATAAGAGTTAAATAAAGGCACTTCCACTATTTTTTTACGGTCGGCCCATTGCCTTTGCTCTTTTCGGAGCGGACAAAACACTTCTATGTTTTGTTCTTTTAAAAATTGTTCTACTTTTTTTTCCCACCGCCCCCGGGTATATATAACCATCCAGTTTTTAACATGAGCAGATCGGGTAGTAATAGCATTCAGGTTTTCCATATATCAGGTAGTTCAATTCTTTATCAATCCCATCCGGACAGAGCTTCGCCAACTCAGTTACAATAACTAATTTTTTTGTTTCGGCTTATTATAAATTTTCGGACTTAAACAGGCAGCTACATTATCACCGCTAACATTTACTTCAAGGGATATAACTCTCTTTAAATTAACTATAGGCTTTTTTGTCGGTATAGTTATAGCCGTAGCCGCCATAACCATAACCTTTAAAACTTTCGCTCTTGGCGTCATTAAGGACAACCATAGGCTTTTTAAGTTTATTGTTTTCAAAAATGTCTTTTAGGATATTCAATTGAGTTTTATCAGTATAATTATGCCGTACTAAATAAATACTGGCATCGGTATAAGGCGCCAGGCTAAAGGCGTCGGCCACCTGGCCTACAGGAGAAGTATCAATAATGATAAAGTCAAATCTTTCCCGGAGCTGCTCAAACAATTCGGCTACTCGTGGGCCCATCAGTAATTCGGCCGGATCTTCGGGCAGTGGCCCGCAACCAATTACATAGAGATTAGGCTGATAATTGGATGACTGAATAATCTCATCTAAAGAAGCCTCAGAGTTAAAATAATTAGTAAGACCAATGGTGTTTTTTAAATGCAGGCTTTTAAGCAAATCGGGTTTTCGTAAATCAAACTCTATCAGGAGTACTTTTTTATTGACCAATGCCAAAGTTGCTCCCAGGTTAATGCTAAAAAATGTTTTTCCTTCACCCTTCATACTGGATGTAACCAGCATCACCTTATTGGTTATATTATCAGTCATATAATTCAAATTGGTGCGGATATAGCGGAAAAGTTCGGAAATAGTGGTTCGGCTGTTTTTATTAATCACTAAAGTGTCTTTATCCTGCTTATGACTAAGTTCTCCCAAAATCAGTACCCCATTTATTTGTTCAATATCATTAATCCCCTGTACTTTAGTATTCAGGTAGTCTCTGATAAATAAGCCGGAAGCTGGCAGAATACAGCCCACAAAAAAGGCACACAAATAAATAAAAGATGTTTTAGGACTTACTGGGTTAGAAGTAGAAGAGGGAGCATCTACTACCCGTGAAGTAGGCATAGTAGCTGATACAGACAAAGCCGCCTCCTCCCGTTTTTGAAGTAAGTAGTTATATAAACCTTCTTTCACCCCCTGCTCCCGGCTACGTTCGCTTAAACCACGCTCGATGGCAGGGGCAGCCAATATTCGCGACTCGTATTGGGATGAATTGGATTTTAGATTGCTTGAGGTAATGGCCAACCCCTTCTTAATATTGCGCAGACTTTCGCCGATATTTTCCTTTAGTCCTGAAAGCTGTTCATCAACATGCACTATAATGGGATTATTGGGTTGCGCAGTACGCAATAAGCGCTGACGTTCTATTTGCAGATCGTTGTACTTATTAATGAGGCCGGCCAAAGTAGCATCAGGCAAGCCCAGGGTACTTGGCACCATCTCAAACTGACTGCCGGGTTTCTCAATATAGGATTCCAGAGACGACACTACATTTTTTTGAATCTCAATATTGCTTAATTGCTGATTATACTCGACAGACTTTTGTAAACTCTGCTGGGCATCGGCAGCCACATTGGCTACCCGGTTAGCTTGTTTATATTGCTCTACCTCCTGGCCGGTACTAGTCAGATCGGCGCCTAAATATTTTAGGCGATTATTAATAAACTCAATAGTTTTTAAAGCGAGTTTATTTTTATTTTCGACGTTTTCATAATTATAGGTTTCTATTAACTTATTTAAAAAGTCGATAGATCTTCTGGGCACAGCATCTATTATACTCAATACAATGGTATTGGATTCTTTGGTAATAGGAGTAATATCCAACTTACTGCCACTGTAACTTTCAGCCAGTTTATATAAATTTATAAATCGGACAATAACGGGTGGATAGTCCGGATGGAAGGCAGGGCCTTTAGTAACCTCAATGGTATAATTCGGAGTCCTAATTTTCCGGTTAAACTGGTACACATGCCTTGTTTCCTTTTCTTCGATACTAAAAGATTTATTATCCAGGATCGTAAAAGTAATATCCTGGTAATACACATATTTATTGGCTTTTACCAGCTTTACTTGTATAGGCAGGTCATTACCATATATCTCGATACGTTTAAAAGGATCCTCAACAAAATAAGTAACGCCCATATTTAAGTCCTCCATTACCTTCATCAGTAACGCCCGGGAACGTAGCGTAGCAATTTCATTATCTACGGTTACCGTCCGGTTAAACATATTTAAATCGTTAAAAGCAGTTCCAGATAAGGCGCTTTCACCTTTTTTGTCTTCCTGGATAAACAAAGTGCTGCTAACTTGAAAAGTATAAGTGGTTGTTTTTAGATATAAATACGCGATTGCCAATGACAACCCAATACAGGCTACAAACAGATACCAATATTTCAAATACTTGGCCAGATTATCCACTACACCATCCTTTTGGGCTGCAGTTTGAAAAGAGGAATTATTGTAAGACATCTTTGCGGTTATTTTTTGTCCTTGTTTACTAACGGGAATATCTTAGTACCTGAACCATTATTGCCGCTAAAGACACAGTGGTAGAAATAATGGGGAATATGACTGAATTACGAACATTTTGAGTGTTTTTTGACTTAACTGGTTCTACATACACTATATCATTTTGCTTTAAATAGAAGTATGGAGAGTTTAAAACTTCCCGTTTATTCAGGTTAACCCTGGCCATAGTCCGTTCGGCTCCGTTCTCCCGGATAACCAAAACATTTTCCCGTTTACCAAAAACGGTCATATCGCCAGCCATACCCAATGCCTCCAACAGGTTTACTTTTTCATTGTCGATAGTAAAACTAGAAGGCCGGTTTACCTCACCAATAACGGTTATCTTAAAATTCAAAAATTGCGCATTAACAATTGGATCCTTCACATACTTATTCAATTCACTGGCCATTTTAAGTTGCGCCTGCTCCAGAGTTAAACCTTCTAGCTTTACCTGGCCCAAAACCGGAAAATTGATCATTCCCTGGCGGTCCACCTTATAACCCACATTAACAGAACCATTGGTAGGGGGATTAAACAGGGCATTCGATTCAGCACTTAAACTGGTTACCGAAATTTTTAGCAGATCATTGGGTTGGACTTTAATTTCCGCACCAGCAAAAGCAGGAGCGGGGTCATTTGTTTTGGGGCTAAATTTTGGCGTGCTTTCACTAAAATAAACCAGGTTCCTTTGAGCTCCACAGGAGGAAAATAAAATCAAACAAATGAGAAAAGAGGTGTAAAGTGATTTCATTCTTTTATGAGTTTATTGATGTATTTACATGGTATATGGGGGAACAACAAACCCATATACTTGTTCCATACCAGAAGCCCGTTTTTTAAATTTGTGTAGCTATTTGTGAAATTTTGTGTGGGATGCACACAAAACCGGGTGGCATTTTCACAACAAAGATACTTCGAGCATATCTCTACTAAGTTTAATGGCCGAAGATTAGTGTACTAGAGACAGGGGAAAGAAGACTGTGAAAGTCTATTGAAACTTGTCACAATACGGATGTAAGTTTTCTAAAATAAAATGCACAAAAAAACCCTGCAAGTTTTGACTTACAGGGTTTTTTCTTGTTTCAGCGGTCCGGACGGGACTCGAACCCGCGACCCCATGCGTGACAGGCATGTATTCTAACCAGCTGAACTACCGGACCGTTTTACCATCATCATATCAACGGTAAGATATGATTTTTATTCTGTGATCCCGCTGGGACTCGAACCCAGGACCCCAACATTAAAAGTGTTATGCTCTACCGGCTGAGCTACGGAATCATTTATTTAGAACTACTTTCAAGTAATTTTCCTTAGTGGTTTTCCTTAAAAGTGAGGCAAATATAGGGTTATAAATAATACAGTGCAACAATAAATCTATTTTAATTCTACAAAATCTATAAATCGCTCATATTCAGATAAAATATTTTAGCCTCTCCGGTCCAAAAATATTAGCAGGCCTAAAAATTAGGCAACCGTGCCCTCTTTCAGCTTTTCTGCGTTCTCAGCTAATTGCAACTGATCAATAATTTCCTGAATATCGCCATTCATCACATTCGGGAGATTATAAATAGTTAAACCAATACGATGCTCGGTAACGCGGCCCTGAGGATAGTTATAAGTCCGCACTTTGGCAGAACGGTCGCCAGTAGCCACCATGGTTTTCCGTTTTTTAGAATCGGCTTCCAGTTTTTTGGCCAGCTCCAACTCATAGATCCGGCTACGTAATACCGCAAAAGCCTTATCAAAATTTTTCAATTGCGATTTCTGATCCTGACACTGAGCCACTATCCCGGTAGGAATATGCGTTAAACGCACCGCCGAATAAGTGGTATTTACCGATTGTCCGCCAGGACCTGAAGAACAGAACAAATCTTTACGAACATCGTTCATGTTAACTTCCACATCAAACTCATCCGCTTCAGGCAAAACCACCACCGAAGCTGCCGAAGTATGCACCCTTCCCTGGGTTTCAGTATCGGGCACTCGTTGCACCCGGTGTACCCCAGATTCATATTTCAACTGTCCGTATGAATCATCGGCAAGCACCGTAAACACTACCTCCTTATAACCTCCGGCCGAACCTTCCGTAACATCCATCACCTCCATTTTCCAGCCGCGACGTTCGCAATAACGGGTGTACATCCGGTACAAATCGCCGGCAAACAAGGCCGCTTCATCACCTCCCGTTCCGCTTCGAATCTCCACAATGGCATGCTTGGAATCTTCCGGATCCTGTGGAATTAGCATGAGACGGATCTTTTCTTCCATTTCCTCCTGTTTTTCCAACAGATCATCCAAATCCAGCTTCACCATTTCTCGCATTTCATCGTCCTTCTCAGTAGCCAATAATGCCTTATTGGTGTCAATATTGCTCATGATATTGCTGTAAATGCGTATCTCATCCACAATTTTGGTAAGGTCTTTATATTCCTTGTTCAGCTGGGCAAAGCGTTTCATATCGCTCATCGCGTTGGGGTTGCTCAATTCGGCTTCCACTTCCTGCCAGCGATTTTTAATCAATTCTAATTTCTCTAACATATATTTTTAGACGTATCCTGCTCAAAAACAGGCGTAAAATATTTTTTTTGAAAAGCAAAGGCATCCATTCTATTAGATGTTAGCCCTGCTATCCGCTATACTCCCCAGCGTAAAAACGCTGGCGGGTACCGCTCCCATCAGGTTTAGAAACAAACACCTGTGCTAAAAACGTACAAAACTACGGCTTTTCATTTAAAATCTTTAATGCCCCCAAGGGATAGCCGGAAGCATTGACATTTATATTACCCAACAATAATTTCGGGCACTTCTTTTTCAAAAGACTTCAAGGCCAAAGCCTGGCCATCAAAAACCGCATAGGAGTTATAATTGATCCATTCGCCCAAATTAATGTAGCGGCTTTGTTCATTTAAAGAGATATCCAGCGGCAAGTGCCGGTGTCCAAAAATCAGGTAATCAAAATGCTCCTGTTGTAATACCTGATTACAATAATGCACCAGCCATTCCTGGTCCTGGCTTTTAAATTCCTCTTTCTGATTATTGGCAATCCGGCTTTTTTTAGACCAATATTGCGCAATGCCGATGCCTAAATTGGGATGCAATCGGGCAAAAAGCCATTGGCAAAAACGGCTCCTGAAAAATGATTTCAAAACTTTATAACCCGATTCTCCGGGGCCCAGACCATCGCCATGGTGCAGATAAAACTTTTTTCCCTGACGCTCTAAAATCAGCTCGTCAGCAATGATCTCTACACCCAGTTCCTGCTTAAAGTAATCAAACATCCACATATCATGATTCCCTTTAAACATCACTACGCGGATACCGGCATCGGTGAGCTCGGCAATTTTCCCTTGCAGGCGAACAAATCCTTTGGGAATAACCGTGTTGTACTCAAACCAAAAATCAAAAATATCGCCCAGCAGATAAACTTCGGCAGCATCGGCCTTAATCTGGTCCAACCAGCGTACAATACGATCTTCCCGCTCCCGACTGGAAGCATGGTTGGGGACACCTAAATGAAAATCGGAAGCAAAATAAAGTTTATCAGCAGCTGGCATAAGGCTCAAAAATACATAAAATTTAAGCGCTGCCTATATCACATACCACAACATTTTACAGCTGAAACGGGTTATATAACGATGTTTTACTACATTTAAAATTTAATCAAAGCAAAAACCATGAAGCTATACCCCTATCTTAGTTTGGCCATAGCGGCTATTTCCCTAACGCATAGCGGCTATGCGCAGCAGCCCAAAAATAGTTCTAAAAACATGATCTACCCCAAAACCAAAAAAATTGAAGTTACCGATACCTATTTTGGCAGCCCTGTAAAAGATCCTTATCGCTGGCTGGAAGACGACCGGGCCGAAGACACCAAAGCCTGGGTACAAGCCGAAAACAAGGTAACGGAAGCTTATCTGTCTAAAATTCCTTATCGCCAGGACATAAAAAACCGCCTGGAAAAATTATGGAATTATGAAAAATATACCGCTCCCTTTAAAGAAGGCGCTTATACCTATTTTTATAAAAACAACGGCCTGCAAAACCAGTATGTATTGTACCGGCAAAAAGATGGCTCAGAACCCGAATTATTCCTGGACCCGAATACCTTTTCAAAAGATGCCACCACTTCTTTAGCCGGCATTGAGTTTACCAAAGATGGCAGCATGGCCGCCTACCAGATTTCGGAAGGTGGTTCTGACTGGCGGAAAGTAATTATTTTAAACACCGCCGATAAAAAAATAATTGGCGACACCTTAATAGACGTTAAATTTTCTGGCCTGGCCTGGAGAGGAAACGAAGGCTTTTACTACAGCAGCTACGATAAACCCAAAGAAGGCAGCCAGTTATCGGGTTTAACCCAATATCATAAATTATATTTCCACAAATTAGGTACTTCTCAAAAAGAAGATCAATTGATTTTTGGCGGCGAGGCTACTCCACGGCGTTATATCGGGGCCGGTGTTACTGAAGACATGCGCTTTTTAATAATCACGGCCGCCCAATCTACTACCGGTAATGAATTATACATCCAGGATCTATCCAAACCGGGAAGCAAAATTGTGAAGGTAGTAGACAACTTTGATGGCGAGCATATGGTATTAACCAATGAAGGCAATAAGCTATACATTTACACCAATTTAAATGCACCCACTAATAAAATTGTAACGGTTGATGCCGAAAACCCGGCACCGGCCAACTGGAAAGATTTCATTCCGGCAACCGAAAATGTATTAACGGCAAGTACCGGAGGCAACAAAATTTTTGCTCACTATTTAAAAGATGCCACCTCCATGGTGCTACAATACAACATGGATGGTAAAATGGAGCGCCCTATTACCCTACCGGGATTAGGTACCGCCATGGGCTTTAGCGCCAAAAAAGAGGAAAAAGATTTGTACTATACCTTTACTTCTTATGTTTATCCGCCCACCATTTTCAAATACGATATTGCCACCGGCCATACCGAAGTCTATAAAAAAGCGGGCGTAGATTTCGATCCTTCTAAGTACGAATCCAAACAGGTTTTTTATAACTCCAAAGACGGCACCCGTATTCCTATGATCATCACGTATAAAAAGGGAATCCAACTGAATGGCCATAACCCAACACTTTTGTATGGCTACGGAGGTTTTAACGTAAACTTAACGCCCGCTTTTAGCACCTCGAATATTATCTTGCTGGAACAGGGCGGAATTTATGCAGTGCCTAACTTACGCGGTGGCGGCGAATATGGGGATAAATGGCATGATGCCGGCACCAAAATGCAAAAGCAGAATGTATTTGATGATTTCATCGCGGCAGCAGAATACCTGATCAAAAACAAATATACTTCCAGCAATGAACTGGCCATTTCGGGTGGTTCTAATGGAGGTTTATTGGTAGGTGCGGCAATGACCCAGCGTCCTGGTTTGTTTAAAGTGGCTTTCCCGGCGGTAGGGGTTTTGGATATGCTGCGCTACAATAAATTTACAGCCGGCGCCGGCTGGGCCTATGATTATGGCACAGCCGAAGATTCTAAGGAAATGTTCAATTATTTACTGAAATATTCTCCTTACCATGCCTTAAAACCCGGCGTTTCTTATCCGGCTACTCTAATTACCACCGCCGACCACGATGACCGTGTGGTACCGGCACATTCGTTCAAGTTTGCCGCACGTTTACAGGAATACCATAAAGGCTCAGCTCCAACCCTGATCCGCATTGAAACCAATGCCGGACATGGCGCCGGTAAACCAACCAGCAAAATTATTGAAGAGCAAGCCGATAAATGGGCCTTTATGTTTTACAATATGGGGCTGGGGTATAAGAAGTAAAAACTTCAGTTTTTCTCGAAGAGGCTATCTACAAGGTAGCCTCTTTTTGTATTCAAAGAAATACAGGGATAACCCATTATCCTGCCATGGTGAGGAACGAAACATCTTTTACCCAAGAGTGCCGAACTGACAAACCCTCATTCATTTCGGTAACTTCCTTGAAACAAATTCCAGGTTAATATGAATTTTTAACCAGGCAGTCGTAGATTTTTATAGATGTCTCCTAAGAGGCGCTGAAATAAATTCAGCGTGACGAATGATGAAAGGCAGTAAACAGAAGAAATCAGTATTTCAGTTAGTCGATTAACAACCAATCAGTTCCCTTACCCGATTAACTAATTAAAACAGTTAAACAATTAATCAGACCTCCACTTACTTATCATTCACTGCCGAGAAATCTCCTCCGGGCTTGCCAATGGTTTTATAGGTTCCGTCGCCTTTTAGTATCGAAGTCAGCAAGGTTTTATCGTTCAGTACTTTTACCGCCTGCTTTAAATCAGCATCATATTGAAAAGCCTGTAGAGTCCGGCCTTTCTCAAAATAATATCTGGATACAATTTCGCTCTCCAAAACCCGTGAAATCTCGGATCTAAACTGCTTCAAGTCATTATTCTTGCTGAAATAGATCTTCGACTTCAGCGCCTCAAACTCTGGTTTAATTTCGTCCATTTTGTTCTCTTTGGTGGCCTCGTCACTCAGATCGCTTAATAATTTTTCGGTTTTGGTCTTATAATTATAGTCCTTGTCTGAAAGATAATTTACGAATTTTTGGTAATCAGCATCAGAGAATTGAAAGCTTTTAGGATCGGCAATGCCCGATTTTTCGGCCCGATACTGGGTAGCATAATCAAAAATATAATACTTATTAACCAGTGTATAAGTAATCAGATTGTATTTTACAGGTTGTACAAAAATATCCGGATAGATCCCGCTTCCATCATATACATAACGGCCGCCCTGGGTTTTATACTGCGAGATAAGGGAATCAGCCACTTTAATTACACTACCATCGGAATCGCGATGCGTATAATCCAGCGCCTGGATACATCTCCCGGAAGGGGTATAGTATTTAGCCACCGTTACTTTTACCAAACTATTATAAGGCAGATTAAAAGTTTGCTGCACCAGGCCTTTGCCAAAACTGCGCTGCCCAATAATGACTGCCCGATCCATATCCTGTAAAGAACCGGCCACAATTTCGGAGGCTGAGGCCGAGCGATTATTGATCAACACCACCAGTGGCAAGTTAAGTTCTAAGGGAGTATTCAAGGTTTTATAAGTGATGGTTTTTTCATAGTTACGACCCTTCTGGGTAACCACATTTACATCCTTATCCACAAAAAGATTTACAATTTTCACCGCTTCCTGCAAGATGCCGCCACCATTTTGGCGAAGATCTAATACCAGGCCGCTAAGGTTATTTTTACGAAGTTCGGTTAAGGCATCTTTTACTTCCTGGGCGGAATTCTCCAAGAACTTGTCCAGCTTAATATAACCCACATTATTGGGCAACATGCCATAATAAGTTACATTGTTTTGTTTGATTTCCTCGCGGATGAGCTTTTTTTCGATCGGTTGGCTCTGACCAGGGCGGTTAATGAGCAGGGTAACAGGAGTATTTTTAGGTCCCTTTAGCATGGAGCTCACCTCAGCGCCTACTTTACCGCGTTGCGATACCCCATTAATGGACAGAATTTCATCACCCGGACGCAGATCGGATTTTTGAGCCGGAAATCCTTCAAAAAGTTCAGAAATAATTACTTTCCCATCCCGGCGGATGGTGGTGGCGCCAATTCCACCGTACTGAGTACTCACATACCGCAGCTTGTAATTTTCTATATCCGATTCAGGAATGTATTCGGTATAAGGATCCAGCTCATTCAGCATGGCATCAATACCCGTCTTCATCATTTTAGATGAGTTTACCTCATCTACATAGTTGATATTTAACTCTTTGTATATGGAAGCAAATATGTCGAGGTTTTTAGATACCTGGAACAGATCGTCAACAAAGGCAAAGGAAAGCAGAGCAACTACCAAGGCTCCGGCCAACACCCCTTTTCTGATTGCTTTTTTACCCGATTTTTTAGAATTCTCCATTACTCCTGAAATTGTACCCTAAAAGTACAAAAAAGCAGGGGGAATCTATTCTCTGGAGATGTTAAGAGGGGAAATTTATCCGAATAATTATAAACGGTTGGTCTCTAGATTGGCCAAACCTTTTTTCAAGGTAAATACAATATATTCCCGATTGCGGTGTACCCGTTCCATTAATCTTTGAATCAGATCATCTTCCTGTCCGGCCTGATAAGCAAGGTCCTGCTCAGTAAGATGATTGTATTTGCGTTTTAACTTCAGTTTTAAACGCTCCCATTCGATATTGCTGATGTTAATCTCTGCCATGGCTCAAAATTGTACAAAAAATCTGACATTGGGGAAATTTACAAGGCTTTTGCCCGAATAAATCTTGAATTTATATTTTTAGCCCGGTTTTTGCGTATGGGAGAAAACGACAAAATTTGCAGCAAACATTTTGCACTAGCATTCGCAGATTTTTCTGTATCACTAAAAATAAACATTATGAAAAAATTTATTCTATCTGCCGCTATCCTGTTCGGCACTACTTTGTCAAGTTTGGCTCAACTGCCCTCTTTTAATTTGGGGATTAAAGGAGGAGTAAATTATTCGAAGTTAAAATCAAAAGAAGACTTTATTGATGCCAACAGTATTATGGGGTATCAGGTTGGCGCCTGGGCCCGCTTAGGTGGAGCCGGCCTGTATGTACAGCCTGAACTTTATTTAGGTAGCAAAGGCGGTAAAAGCCCAATCATCATCCAAAATGACGGCACCGATGTAGAAACTAAGGGAAAGGTAAAGTTTACCACATTAGACCTGCCTATTTTATTGGGGACTAAAATTGGACCTAATAAGTTCAATCTGCGCTTTATGGCCGGCCCGGTGGTCTCCTTCATTGTAGATCAAAAAACCACTACCGATGTAGCTGCTCAAAATGTCCGTGATTATAAAAACCAAGCCCTGGGTTTACAGGCGGGTACCGGTGTAGACCTAGGCAGCCTATCTGTTGATTTACGTTACGAAGCTGGTTTAAGCAAGATCAGCAAAAGCCCTAAATACGACCAAAAACAGAATCTGTTTCATCTAAGCTTAGGGTTTAAGGTGCTGTAAGCATCGTTGTTCGGCTTTCGTTGTCCGTTTATATCCTTGTCTTTCCGTCATTGCGAACTGAAGGGTTAAGAAAGAGGGCTGCTGCAGGCTGCAAACAAAAAAAGCAACTTCTCTGGCCAGAGGTTGCTTTTTTTGTGCTACGCTAAAAGAAGGAGAAGAAAACAATATGAATCCGTATGTTTTTTTATTAATATTGAAGAAAGCGAAATCGTTAAAAGCAACCTTATTTTTATTATTAATAAAAATAACAACATGAAAAAGCTAATCTTATCCTTAGCCATACTATTCAGCTGTTCTTGGGCAGCTTTGGCCCAAATGCCTTCTTTTCATTTGGGAATTAAAGGAGGCGTAAACGCTTCGCATTTAAAAACAAAAGAGCCTATTATGGATGGCAGCAGCACCATGGGCTATCAAATTGGTGCCTGGGCCCGTTTAGGTGGAGCCAGCTTTTACGTACAGCCCGAGCTGTATTTGGGTAGCAAAGGCGGAGCAAGTCCACTTATCATATCAAGCTATGATGCTTTGAAACTAGTTGGAAAAGCAAAATTCACCACTTTAGATCTTCCTGTTCTATTAGGGACTAAAATTGGACCCGGTAAATTTAATGTACGCTTTATGGCTGGTCCTGTAATATCATTTGTTTTAGATGAAAAAGTTAAATCGCCTGATTTGTATGATGCGAATCCTTTTTCCCTCATGCTTGCCAGCTTTAGCTTTCCGTTGGATTATAAAAAACAGACTTGGGGTTTGCAAGCAGGCACCGGAGTGGATATGGGCAGCTTATCGGTTGATTTACGCTATGAAGCCGGCTTAACCAATGTCATCAAAAACCACCCTACCTATAACCAAAAACAAAACCTGTTTCATTTGAGCTTAGGGTTTAAGGTATTGTAAGCACCGTTGTTCGACTTTCATCGTCCATTTATAACTCTGTCTTTCCGTCATTGCGAACTGAAGCCGAGGCCTTGTGGGTAAGCGTGAAGCAATCTCCAACCGATAGAGGGGAATACCCATTTAAGGGCAGCAGCGCTTCACTAGGGATTGCTTCGTACCTCGCAATGACGTCTTTTTGAAAGCTGGGAGCATAAAAAAACGCCTGAGAATCTTAACTCTCAGGCGTTTTTTATGGAGAAAACCTTTAAGATTTTTTAACCTCTTTCAACCAGTCCTTAATCCCTTTATAGACCTTTTTGGCCAAATCCTGATGGAAAGCAGGATCCTGAATGCGTTTTTCATCATCCGGATGAGTTAAAAAGGCTACTTCCAGCAAACAATTTGGGTATTCGGTTGGGCCGCTCAGAGCAAAGTTAAAACTGCCCACATTTCCAAACTCATGCAGTTCCAGTTCCAGCATCCGGTTTAAAACCGCCTGAGTTAAAGGTCGGAAACCCACATAACGGTAATAAGTACTTACTCCTTTGGCATTGGCGTTTGAAGAAGAATTCAGGTGCAAGCTGATCATCAAATCCGGATCGGCCTTACGCAACATCAAAGTACGGTCTATCATCCCCACATCAATATCTTCAGAGCGGGTCATATACGTTTTCACACCTTTCCGGTTTAAATAAGCCTCCAAAGCTTTCGCCATTTTCAGAGTGTAATCTTTCTCCAAAATGCCGCTTTGGGTACCCGAAGCTCCACTATTGGAACCGCCGTGGCCGGCATCGATGGCTACCAACATATTTTTAGCATTCAGCTTTTCGGGCTGGCGTTTTATTTTCACCACTAGCGATTTATTGCGGTAAGAAATAAAATAACCCCAATGTTGGGCATGTTTCAATTCGATAGTAACCCGGAAAATATCGTTCTCCAACTGCTCATGATAAACATTCTTGATCTCTTTTACTGAACGAAGCTGAGTGATCCAGTTAGTATTGGAAGTAGCGCCAAAAATATCAACCACAATACGTGAAGGATTGATTTGCTGTATACTCCGGTAAGGCAGTTTTTCCTGCAGACCGATGTTTACATAATCGTATTTTTCATCACCATAAACAGACCAGGAAGCAGTAAGAACATAATCTGGCCGACTAACATTAGCTACTGGCTTAAAATTACTTCGTGGAACAAATGCCTGCTGATTTTTAGATAACTGCACAATATAATCCTCTTTGGTGCTGTCTACAATGCGAATAACCAAACCCGAGTCTATGTAAGACATTTTTGCGCCACCCAGACGATCGGTACCAGGGCCAAAATTGAGGTAGGGAAGTTGTCCGGTAGTTTTACCATATTTCGCTTCCGGCGTTTGTGCCAAAAGATTCCCCGCCGATAAAAACAGAGCAAGAATTAAAAATTTAACCTTCATTAAAATTGGAGATATATAATTATTGAAAAAGCCGGTTCCGGGAAAATTCCCGGAACCGGTAACTGAGTTTTTAATTTTTTCGGATCAAATTATTTAGCCAGTTCAATTACCTGAGCCTTGCTTTCGTTTCCAAGGCGGTCTATGGCAGTAACTACTACCTGAGCAAGGTTATTGGTTGTTTTTCCGGAAACCGAACTCTGCTCAATGGCCAAAGAACGCTCTTTACGGTTCAGGATCTGATAAGTCCAGTTATTGCCATATTTATAATAAACCACCCAGCGGAAAACATCTTTTTCATTCGGATGATTCCAGCTTACAGTCCATTTACTATTCTTCAATTCGGTTTTTACTGTCGGCATTTCAGGAGCTTTATCTCCTAACCATGGACTTGCAGGAACCAGGGCCGGTTTTTTATACGGGCCATCAATAAGCGCTTTTGACAGTTTTGTATTCTGAATCACCGATGACAAGCTCCAATGTATCACTCCGCTGCTTTGCGGCAACATGCCTCTAGAAATCATGATCTGATTGATCGTTTCATCCACATTTTTATTAGTAGTATCGCGATTAACACTGATTCCGGGCCACAAATGCCGATTCATGGTATTTTCCTGCGCCCACCAGCCCAGTAATACCGGGAAACTTTGGGGAGCTTTCCCGATAGGCCAATACAATTGCGGAGCAAAATAATCGATCCAACCCTTGTTTAACCATAAACGGGCATCCGCATAAAGCTGGTCGTATTGGTCAAAACCTTCTACTGAGGCAGGATAACCCGGACGCCAAACTCCAAAGGGACTTAAACCAAATTTCACATGAGGTTTCTCAGCTTTAATTTCCTTATAAACACGCTCCACAAGCGTATTTACGCTTTCACGACGCCAGTCTCCACGAGAAAGTTTACCACCACTGCGTTGATAGGCTGCCCAGCTATCCTGATCAGGAAAATCATCATTTCCATTATAAGATGGATAAGGATAGAAATAATCGTCAAAATGCACCCCATCAATATCGTAGCGCTTCACAATATCTTTTACCACCTTTGAGGCATGATCCTGAGTTCCTTTTTTGGCCGGATCAAACCACCAGTATCCTTCCTTTAAGTGAACCACCAGATCAGACTTGGTTTTCACTACCGATTTATCGCTTACTTCCTTGCCGCTTACATGGTGCGCCCGGTAAGGATTTAACCAAACATGCAGCTCTAAACCGCGGTCGTGGGCGGCTTCTACCCAAAACTCCAAGGGATCATAATAAGGATCCGGAGCGCTACCCTGTTTGCCGGTCAGGAAATAAGACCAGGGTTCCAGATCGCTTTTATATAAAGCATCTGCCTGAGGACGTACCTGGAAAATAACGGCATTATATTGATGCTCTTTCAAAAAGTCGAGCAGAGCAATAGCTTCCCGCTGCTGCTCCTGAGTGCTCAAACCGGGTTTGCTCGGCCAGTTAATATTGGCAACCGTAGCAATCCAGGCAGCTCTGAATTCTTTAGAAGCCCTGATTGGCAAATTGGACGAGGATGTTTTATTAGCCAGATTTTTATCCGGGGCTGATTGTTTATTGGCCGGCTTAATTGAGCTGCAGGACAGCAAAATACCGGAACAAAAAACACTAACAAGGAATAGTAATTTTTTACTCATTGATTTAAGGGATAAGGTGAAAATAAACTCGAAAGATACAAGCATTAACTTAATTACTGGTAATTTATGATGGTTCTTTGACTGTTACCATTATCATACAATTCCATCAAAGCATAAGCCGGAGAAAACTCCTGATAAGCTCCATGCCACCAGTTGCCGCTAACAGCCCCATTGCAATAATACTTCACACCTAAATACTCCAGTTCATCCTGCAAATGGATATGGCCACCAATGCACACCCGGATATTGGGATATTTAACAAATAGCTTTTTGAGCTGAAAAAAATCGGAATGCATCAAATTACGCTGGATCTTCAGATCGCCATTAGCTTCATTTTTATCAAAAAACAAGCCAGCACAGATGGATAAAACAGGGATATGCGAAACAATGCAGATAAATTTCCCCGGAGGAATTTTTTCTAACTCCTCTTGCAGCCAGGTAAATTGCGGCTCATCAATACGGGCAATATAGCCGCCGGCAGGATTTAACTGAGTGCTATCTAAAACAATAAAATGCCATTTGTCCTTGGTAAAACTATAATAGCGGTCTTTCATGCCTAAGGTTTCAACCGCCCAGTTTTTACCATACAGAGGATCTTCTTGCAGACTTTTATCCTTACTAAACCATCCCCAAACATCATGATTGCCAATAGTATGGTAAATGGGCAAGCTGTTTTCCGATTTCAAGATTCGATGAAAAACGTCCCATTGCTGTTGTGTTTTTTGCTTATCGGCTTCCAGGGCATCCATAATAGAATCTCCGCCGTTCATAATAAAACTCACTTTAGGCTTCAACGTTTGCACATGCTGCAAGGCTTTAGCCATACCGGTTTCGGGCACCAGACCAGGTTTTACATGAATATCCGTTAAATGCGCAAAACGGATAGGGTTTTTATTAGCCGATTTGTCCTTTTCAATAGTAAAAGAAGAAAGCATGCCTGCGCCCACAAGCAATGCGGAGTTTTGTAAAAAAGTACTACGTTTCATTAAATTTAAATATTGGGGAATGATTATACTAATCTGCTCCGTTATTGCCACCAACCCGGAAATAAACAGTTTTAAAACCCGGATTACCCTGGGCATCCAGGCCCTGTATCACCACTATATATTGTCCGGGTAAATCAGAAGAATAAAAATTGATACGTTCCTCGCCCAGAGAATTTATATTGGGTAACCAATGCAATACATTCCTAAAATCGGGCATGCGAGAGGATTTCTGAGCTTCTGTTTGATATACTGGCGAAAAAAAATCCCGCTGCAACTGCAGGCCTTCGTATTCCATCACCAGGGCATTCAAGTCCATACCTTCACCCAAAAAATCGCCTTTGTAGGTACTAAAACTTAGAATTCCATTAGCTATATTGGGTCCTAATACATATCTGCCGCTTATCACGTCCAGCTTCTTAAGCCTCAAGGGATCAATAGCTAGCAGTTTATTAAAATCCTGCACCGGTACACCATCAATTAATGCCAATGGATCCTCATCAAAAAACACCTGACGGGGCGCATCAAAAACCTTCAAATGAAATCCATCGCGTAGCTTTCTAACCGACGCATCGATTACATATTCCCTGAGTACTTCTTCCAGAGTGCTAAAGCGGGTATAATCATCCAGTAAATAGCTTTTATCAGGACTGCCGTAAAAAACGCTGCCATCCTTTACCGGATCATATAGTTGTTTAATTTTATCTTTCAGATAGAGGTTCTGCACCTGCATGCCTAGATTTCGTGATAGCAATGATTGCGTAAACTTTTCAGACATTTCCAACTCAGGGATCTTGATGGATGAAAACTCGATAGCAAAGGGACTGTGGATCTCTACCCGGGCCAAACTATCTTTATGCGTCTGGGCAACAATTTCATGATTCCCATATAGGTTCCGGGTATTAAACAACAATTCACCTTGCTTATTTTTAGCCCCGTATAAACCTTGCTTAGCAGGTATCGAAAGATATACCAAGGCCTCATTTAAAGGATTTGAAGCCCGGTCGATAATTCTGCCGCTAATCAAATGACCTTCATATTCTGGCAAAAATTTCTGAGGCTTGGATGCACCTAAAATTTCTTCCCATTTAAACCGGCTCCAACCATGAGTTAGCATTAAATTATCAACTGCCTGATCGGCCTCCAGGTCTGAATTGTTCAGATAGTAGTCGGCTGATTCGATATTACCTTTTAACTGGGAGCCTAACCAGAAATAGTTATAGATATGTGTACTTTCTTCAGTTTGTAATGAATCCAGTTTATAAACCGATAAAGATAAATTGGCCTTAACAGGCTGATAGGAGTCATTAAGCGTTTTTAGACTTAGATTAATCGGGCTGCGTAGATCATAAGTCTGCTGATCTGTTTTACTTTCGATCAAAAACTTTTCTTCCGGCCGTTTAAAGAACAAACGCTCGGCAATGGGTTTTTTATCTTCATTAAAAACTGTAAAATAAGATACTCCCTGAGGCAGCAAACTTTTATCGACCGTAAAAACAGCCTGTCCATTATTCATTCTTTGAGTTTCGGCCAGGCTAACCTGCTGGCCAGAATGGATTAAAAGATAAACCGACGAATTGGAAGAAATGCCGCGGGCCTGTACTTGTACATTAATTTGATTATCTGCCGGATCTAATACTTTTAATGTATAGCCCTGCTCATAAACCTGGGGCAATTTTACCGTTAAAGATGGGCCATTATTAATTTGTATCAGCGCCTGATAACTCATGCCTTTAGGAATAAAACTAAAATGGCCGATACCAAACTTCAATGGCTCGAAATTGGCTATGATCTCATTTTTTTCATCCAGAATAGCGCCCCGAAAATTAACTCCCTTTCCATTTTGATCAACCACTCGGAAAGCCACCTTGCTTTCTACTCCTCTGAGCCGATTGCCTCCTTCTGGAAAAAACTGGGCATCATATTGAGGTTTAACTATCGCGGTAGCCTGAGATTCTACCAGGGAGTTTACGATGCTAATATTTTTTTCAAAGAAAAACTCCGGACCAAAATTTTTCAGCCAATTGGTATAAGCCCTAATTTTATAATTGCCCGAACTTAATGTAACCGGCAAATAAAAACTCCCCTGACCATTCCCTTCCTGCAAAGCAATTTTAGCCTGTAAAACGCTTTGATTTTCTTTATCCAGAACTTCTACATAAGCTACTTTGCTCAAATCTTTCGGACCTCCAATGTTATACAGCTTAAACCACATCAGCTCGCCGGCCAGATAAAAAGTCTTATCAGTATGCACAAATAACTTTTCGGCTGAAGTTGTTAAAACATGGCTTTTATATTTTGCAGCAATATCAATAGCAGGACTTGTTTGAGCCATTGTATGGCAACAGAACAATATAAAGAGAAAAACAAGCGGCAACTTAGTTTTCATAGTTTCAGCAAGCTTATATAAAAGCATCATATCCAATTATAGATTTATAATTTATTCCCAAAAAGAAGGCTTTACATTGGTTCCGCGTAAACGACAGTCTCCGCAAATCATCGGAACTCCGATATACCCAATTATTCTTTCTCCTGTGGGATCATAAAAAGGAGTCAATGGTAGAAAAGTGTTGTTGGAAAAATAAAATTGCAAGTCTTTTAAAAATACTTCCAGTTCTTCACAGCGGTTTAAAGGCGTTCTCCACTCTGGTAATTGCTCTCTTTGACTAATAAATATCCTTTTCTCTTTAACCGAGCTGGCACTTACAAACCCAACAACAGGCTCTGAAGGATCTATTACACATCGGATATTCCCTCTGATCTGAGAAGGCTGAGGATCGTAAATGGTTCCCATTTGCTCAGATATTTTCTGCATGCTGTTCCAATAATTAAATGCCTCTTTACTTAATGCATGCTGTTTAACCAAGATACTGTACTTAATGCCCAACTTCTCGGAATTAGGCTCTATAAACAAGAGTGGACTTTTATGAATCACATCCTGCTCCAAACGGGCCGACGAACCCAAAAGCAACTTGGTTGACTTTTCCGTTTTCCAACAGTTATACATATTGATACTGGGGTCAGCATCTATCACTGCACCATTTTTATATTCCAGATTAATATAATAGGGTGGGTTGAATTGCCAGGTTTCTTCATATTCCCAGCGGTAATACCGGGTGTTATTGGTAGCATCATGTGTACTTACATATAATTCTACTCCCTGGTTTACCTTATCCCATTCTACCTTATCCATTTCGGGTGCCAATTGCACATTAACATAATCAGAAAGGTATTCCTTACCCTCTGATGTAAGTATTTTTAAGCGATACTTTTGCTGAATATTTAAGGCCGAATGACTGGCGCTATATACTCCTTTTCCTCTTTCGGTCAATACGATGCTGCTACCATTTTGGGCCTCGATGCTCACCTTAGCCCTCAGCTCAGGGGCAGAGTTTATTTTGGATGCCAACCCAACAGTTCTACTCAAAGTAAAACTAGTAGTACCCGGCCCGCTGTTAATTAAACCCTCCACCACCAGGAAATTACTTTTCATATCCCCAATGGCCGGATCGTAAGGTTCTTTACAGGCAGAAAATATGAACAGACTTAATACGAATAATCTAAAAAATTTCATCCCGCTAGAATTTAAAGTTATAGGTAACAAATGGAATGGGCTGTCCAAAAACAGAAAGCTTGTAGCCTTTTACCATCCCTTTCTCCGTTACAAAATAGGTAGAATAAGCGTTTCGCCGGCCCGTGATATTGTAAACGCCCAGGGTCCAGGAACTATGAGCCAGTTTCTTGATCTTATGATTTCCTTCAATATTCATTGAAAAATCTCCCCGGTAATAATCAGGTATGCGGAAAGCATTGCGGTCAGAATAAAAAACCCGATCGGATCCACCCATTTGATATTTAGCTATCGGCACAGTTATTGGCCTGCCGGTACTGTAGGTAAAATTCAAAGAAGTACTAAACCGATGTGAAAAACGATAGTTCCCTACCAGAGTCAGATCATGCGGTTTATCATAATTGGCCGGGTAGAATTTACCCTGATTAATGAGTTCACCCTCCGAAATATTCTGCATACGCAAAAAAGTACGCGAATAAGTGTAACTGATCCAACCATTCATTTTTCCGGTTAATTTTTTCACCATTGCCTCTAAGCCATAGGCTTTGCCACGAGTGGTGATCACATCGGTCTCAATATGATCATTCATAATTAAAACCGCAGAGCTTTTATAATCCAAATAATCCTTCAGATTTTTATAATAAGCCTCTACCGAAGTTTCAATGGTATTGGATTTAAAATTACGATATAAGCCTAATGATACCTGACTTCCAGACTGCGGGGCAATGTTAGGATCACTCAACTTCCAGACATCGGAAGGCGAACTGGATGCCGTATTAGACAGCATGTGGATATTTTGCCGCAATGTGTTAAATCCAGCTTTTACCGAAGTGTTAGCGGTTAACGAATAGCGGGCCGCCAGGCGGAATTCAGGCGCATGGTAGGTTTTAATAAATGTTCCCGATTCATAAGAAAGGGTATCCCTGATATTGACTTCTTCTTTTGGATAACCATCCAGATAGCGGTAAACTTTTTGCGGACCTAAATAACTAAATACAGAGTACCGCAAGCCGAAGTTCAATGAGAGTCTGGAAGACACTTCGTACCGATCGCCTATATACAAAGCGCTTTCCAAAGCCTGTTCGTTGCGCACTTTTTCTCTCTTAATTAAAGAAACAGCTCCCCTTGGCTCTATAAAACCTGGCTTTAAACCATAATAAATAGAACTCCAGCCAAAATCAAGAGTATGTTTAGCATTCAGGTAATAATTAAAGTCAGCTTTCAAATTATGCTGTGACAGGTTGAAGCCCAGTAAGTAAGCATTCACCGGATTTTTATCACTGGAAATACTATATCCATAATCATCAGAGCCGGCAGTAAATACACCATAAAACTTATCATTGAACATATGTTTCCATCGGGCTGAAAAATTTCTGTTCTGATAGGAATATAAGGTATCACTAAGCAGATTAAAACGATCCCGACTCGAATAACCGGTTAAATACAGATCATTCTTGGAATTAAATTTATGGGTTACATGCAGGTTAAGATCATAGAAAGAGGCCTTGCTATTCTTAAACTTATCCTCAGGCAGCATTTGCAGCAAGGCATCTGAATAAGTACTGCGCCCGCCTAATAGAAATGATGTTTTTTCACCTAAAATCGGTCCTTCTAAAGTAAGTCGGCTGGTCAACAAGCCCAGTCCGCCGGAACCTGAAAATTTCTTTTTATTTCCTTCCCGGGTAGAAATATCCAACACGGAAGATAAGCGGCCACCGTATTTAGAAGGAATACTGCTTTTATATAGTTCCACCTCTTTCACCACATCAGGGTTAAAAGCCGAAAAGAAGCCAAACATGTGCGAGGAGTTATAAATAGTGGCATCGTTTAGCAACACCAGATTCTGATCGGCTGAACCGCCACGCACATTAAAGCCGGTGCTAGCTTCGCCTACCGATTGCACTCCGGGTAAGGTTAACACAACCCTTAACACATCGGCCTCGCCAAATACACTGGGTACTTGTTTGATCGTTTTAATGTTCACCTTCTCCAATCCCATCTGGGTACGGTTTACATTAGCGGCTTTCTCAGCTTCTATCACTACTTCTTTTAAGGCAATTACCTGGTCGGTTAATTCTATATCCAGTTTACCGTTTGAGTAAAGCAGAATTTGTCGTTTAGCATTCCTCATACCCATACTTTTTATTTGCAAACTATGGCGCCCACGTGGAAGGCTCAAAGAAAAATAGCCAAACTGGTCTGTAATAGTTTGAATACGGGGATTTTCAATATACAAAATAGCCCCTATAACCGCTTCACCGGTTTTGGCTTCCCGCACATAACCGGCCAGATTGGCATTACCGGGCTGGTTAGCCTGGCTCTTGATGCCAATTTCATATACTTTATTTTCCAGGGTTGACGCCACAATTTCTTTCTCATTCTGATCAGAGAAGCCAGCAAGAAAAGACTCATTTTTCTGACCTGTCCCCGTTTCAGGTCTAAAAAAACCTAAAGGTAAACCCACCTGTATTTTGCTTCCCGATGTGATAAATACCCGCTTTTGCCAATCCATACTGTATTTCAGGCTAGTTTCTTTTAAAGCCAGATCTAAAACAATTTGCAATGGTTGATTGACAACCTGCAGACTAATAGTTAAACTATCCGTGCCTGCAATATCGTAATAGAAATAATACCCCGATTGCTTCTCTATATCCTGAATAAACTGATTAAATGGAGTGTTTTGATAGCTTCCACTAATCAGTTTAGGCGCCACCTGGCCTTGAACCTTATACCATGGCAACAGGCTGATCAATAAAAGGCAATAAAGATATCGCATCATAAAAAATATGGAATTTTGTGTAGCAGGATATTATTTTCCTTATCAGGATGAAGTTAATTGCTTATAATATTCAACAATATCTACCAGAGATTTTTCAAAATCATCCCGAACATTTAATTGGCTTTTTCGAATGTACTGCTGGAGTTCCGCCTTTTTGTCCATAAATACTTTAAGTACAGCTCTGCGATTTTTAACCGGAAAATAGGCCCCGTTTTTATAGATGTAGAAGCTATCATCCTGAATAAACTCTCGCTCAGTTACTTTTTCGCCGAGTTTCTCCAGAAGATTCTTTTTACGCTTGGCCAATACTTGGACTGTGTCTCCAGATAGTACATCGTAATAACCATCAGGCATATTAGCAATACCCTCCAAACGGATAAAGGTATGGTTCAAAATAGAAAATCGATTTACAGCCTGGCTAGGCAAACTAATATTAACCAGGCGCTGCATATCGGATAATACCAGCTCATCTTTGTAGGTATCATAAAAAATTGGAAGGTTATTATAGGAAGTACCATTATACCAAACAACACCAATTTGCTTTTCGGGCTGGCTGAAATAGGCATGACCTTTTATCTTATAATAGTATCCAGCATGCTCCCGCCCGTTAAATAATTGGGAATGTTCTTCCATACGCTCCCTGAACAGCTTGATGGCACTCGTCTTAGCAGTAGAATCAGACTGTGTAAAAGAGAAGCTGTTCTTAAAAAGCAAACAGAATATAATAAGAAGTAAAGGTCTGCCCATCGAATAATTTTGATTTGGAAGCATATTTTTTGCAAGCTAAAGAAAGGAAAAAAGGGTGGCAATGCGGGGCACATCAAGTAACAAATAACTTACATTTTAGCTAAAAGATTATACCAAGAGAAAAGGAGCCGCAAAGTTTTAAGCAAAGTCTTGGGATTCAAACTTATTCTTTTCTAAAAGCAAATAACATCCTAAGTCAAAAGGAGAACAGTTGACGGTACTACGTTTATAAGTATAAAAAAAGCTGCCCCAATCCCCCTTTAATAGGGCAACTCAGGGCAGCTTTTACAACAATTTTAACTTTAAACTTTTACCAACCTGGGTTTTGAGTGAGTTCAACTCCCTGATCTTTATAAAGCTTAATTTGGTCAGGCCCTATAGGTGATAAGTAAACTCTTGGATTATCAAATAATCTCCATGTTGCAGCACTTTGCAGAGGAATTATATAACCTTCAGCTGCACCGCCTTCAATCATTACCGAAGTTGCTTTTGGAAAATCTGATCTCTTAATCCAGGCACCTCTATTGGTATTTTTACGTTGAACCTGATCTACATATTCCAATTTTTTCCACCTTCTAAGGTCATTCAAACGGAAACCTTCCATAATCAATTCAACCCGACGCTCACGACGAATTTCCCAAATTAACGAAGGTACAGTTGGATCTCGGTCCGGATCATCATAAACTTTATTATTCACACCTGGCATTCCACCTATAACCTGTAAGGCAGGCATTTTAATATCTGCCCGATTTCTTAATTTATTAATGGAAATATCCAGGTCATTCTGAGTTAATGTTCCCAACTCAGCTGTTGCTTCTGCATAATTCAATAAAACTTCTGCATAACGAATTTGCGGTGCATCAGTATCATTATTCTGAGACAAGCCATTACTTTGGCTTTTAATAGCATCATTCAAGAATTTATGGGCAGAGTACCCGGTTGTAGAATAATTTGATACATGCCCAGTAATACGTAACTCATCAACGAATGTCTTATTTATACGTGGATCACGGTTACTCATTACATCTTTTATGGTTTTGTCGCCTTGGTAAACAGCCGAAAGTTTAATTGGCAATCCATCTTTACCAAGATAGGTATCAATTGCATCTTTTGTGTATCCTGTTTGGGCCTCCAAGTTATTATAACTAGCAAGACTATGTGTTAATATACCTGTTTCATATCTTCTAAAGAGTATAACTTCAGGATTCGAAGACAGATCAAGCGAAGTAAATATAGCTCTATAATCTGGGGCTACTGAGAATCCTCCTTTAGTGATGATTTCATTTGCTGCCCATTTTGAAGCTTCTAAATACTCTTTAGACTTTGCGGTATTACCATTGTGGTATTTTTGCCAGGTGCCTTCAAATAAAAATATTCTTGACATCATGGCTAGTACAGCATATCTGTTTATTATTGATTTGTCTCCGTCTTTAATCCGTACATTTTCTGCTGCATACTTAAAATCATTGAGCACACTATCCATTACCAAAGTACGAGGATCACGAGGTTTATATAGATCCGGGTCGTTTTCTGTAAGCACCTTTCCATACCATGGAAAATCTCCAAAATCACTCACTCTGTTGGCATACTCCATTCCTCTAAAGAATTTCGCAACCCCAGTCCAATGATTCTTTGCCTCCTGTGGCATAGGCACAGTTTTAATTCGGTCGATATATAGATTCGACTTTCTTATCCAAGGAAATGTTCCAGACCAGGTACTACTTGAGGTAGGTGTTTGTTGCGTAAATCTGGAGCTGCTGGCAACATCGTCATTTAATGATTCACCTGTAAAGAAGCCTCCCCAGGTTAAGTCAAACCCTACCGCATATCCCGGAAAATACCGGGGATAAAAGCTCCAGGCAAACGTACGTACGTTTGATTCACTTGTCCAATAAGTGTCATCTGATAGTTTATCTAGAGGCATTTTTTCAAGAAGGTCCTTTTTACACCCAAGAAAAAGCAAGGAGCATAGAAAAACTAATAATATGTTTTTTTTCATAATAATCTGATTTATTAAAATGTAACCTGCAATCCAAATGATAATGATCTGCGATATGGATAAACTCGACCAAATGTTCTTGGATCATCTGCCCCAGTTGTAGTATAATCTATTTCAGGGTCAATGTTAAACCCTTTCAGATTATCCTTTTCAAATAGGTTTTCACCACTAAAGTATAATCGAGCCTTGTTTATTTTAAGCTTCTCACTGATTCGAGTCGGAAGCGAATAACCCAATGTCAGATTCTTAACTCTTAAATAGGACATATCAAGGAGATATCTCGTTTGTATTTTAAAGTTTGTAGTGTTTGCTGTTTGTCCCACATTTGATGGTGCTGGATAAAAGGCATTGGGGTTTTGAGGGGTCCAGTAGTCAAGTTGATTAGCATACCAGCCTTCGCCAATAGAAACACCCGGAATAGTAGCAGGGCTGTGTACCCATAAGTCGCGTTTTCCTACCCCCTGAAAAAATACACCAAAATCGAACCCTTTCCAACCTGCTCCTAATCTTAATCCGTATTGATAACGTGGAGTTGAATTACCAATTACACGTTGATCTCCAGGATTATCTATAGTATTAGAACCTTGGTCAATTTTACCATCACCGTTCAGGTCCTTAAACTTCACATCACCAGGACCAAAGAAAAATGTTGAAGTTTCAAATTGAGTTTGAGTTGGGATGCCTGGTTTTAACACATATCTTCCATTTACAGTAATCAAATTTCCACTGGCATCTTGTTGAAAATCATCTTTGGTAAATAACCTATCTGTCTCATATCCCCAAATTTCACGTAAGTTTTTGCCTGTATAATTACTTGTAATGGTTTTTGTAGTATTAGCAAATTTAGTAATACGCTCATTGAAATCAGACAAAGTTCCCATGGCATTAAATTTTATGCCATTTGAGAACGTATGGTTAAAATCAACAGCTAACTCCCAACCTTTACTCTGCATCTCTCCATAATTTCTTTGAGGAGCAGACGCACCAAATGAGTTAGGTAAAGTTACACCCGCACTGATCATATCACTGGTAGTACGTTTATACCAATCAAAGGTCAAACCTACTTTATCATTCAAAAATCTGGCATCAACTCCTAAATTCAAATCAGTCACTGTTTCCCATGTCAGTGAAGGGGGAACCAGCGTAGGTGTACTCACACCAATCATATTTTTTGTTCCAACCACCCAATTTGAATTGCTTGTAGTCATCAATGACAAAAATGAGTTTCCTACATTCTGATGTCCTACCTCTCCCCAAGATCCACGGAGTTTTAAATTCGATAAAATTGGCTTTAAATAGTCCATGAACTTTTCTTCACTGATGATATAACCCGCAGACATGGAAGGGAAAAAGGCAAATCGCTGATTACTAGGAAATCTAGAAGATCCATCATATCTTCCAGTTAATTCTAACAGGTATCTATTATTATAAGTATAGTTAATTCTACTAAATAAACCTGCAGTTGACCAATGGCTATGAGAACCTGATGTGAATTGATCTCCGGTGGTTAAACCCAACTCTCCTTTGTTAGGATCCATTAAACCTCTTCTTTCAGAGTTTTGGGAAACATATTCAAAAGTTTCTGCTTCTCCACCTACCATTAATTTGAAAGAGTGCAGCTTAATATCTTTCATATAGTTAGCAACAACCCTACCATTGTTAGAATTACTCCAGTCTGAGTTATAGATCACACGATCATACGTTGGAGATGTATAAGCGGATACTAATAGATTTGTTCCAGTACTCCAATGATCAATGGCCGTTACTGAACCCCCAGTTTGCTGCACATGTCCATTAGATCCTCCATATGTATAATCGGCATCTACTGTAAACCCTTCAAGAACTTTGAATGTACCTCCTACAGCTATACGAGCAAGATTATTTTTATTTTGGTTCATTTTTGCCTGCCTTACCTCTTCAATAGCACTTCTAAATGGAACACCATTGTAAGTACCATAAGGAGCGAAAGACTGCCATCTATATAAATAATATAAAGGATCATAAAGGGCACCACCATAAGAATATGGCGTAGTACTTAATGTGTTTGAGTACCTTACCTTTCCTCTTGCACTAAACCATTTATTAATTTCTGCATTTACATTAAGAGAAAGATTGTATCTATTAAATTCGTCAGGATTAACTTTCAATACACCTGTTTCACCTAAATATCCTGCTGATAAATTATAGTTTATTTTATCACTTCCCCCACTAAATGAAAGATCATGTTTCTGTTGCGGTGACCATTTATTCATAAACTCCTTACCAGCATCCCATTCACGATAGAAAAACAGAGCACCATCTCTAATTTCAAAGTCACGGCCCATAACCATTTCAGGCCCCAAATTCATGTTTCCATATTGTTGTTTCCAATCACGCATTTTTTGCACTGCAATATCATCAACAGTCATATTAACAGCTGCAAATCGGGCCAATGTTGGATTGGTACGTCTATAGGCAACCAATGCCATCTCGGCTCCATCCGCAGCTGAAGCCATTTGGGGAGTTGTGGTTGGGGTTTGAAAAGATAAATTATTCGAATAATTAATCCGGTTCGGTGCCCCTTTTTTGCCAGTTTTGGTTGTTATCAAAACAACTCCCCAAGCCGCTCTTGTACCATAAATTGAGGCAGAGGCAGCATCTTTTAAAACAGAAACAGACTCTATATCGTCAGGGTTAACCATTTGCAAATCCGTAATCTCTACGTTATCCAATAAGATAAGCGGCTTTGCTCCGCCTCCGTTTAATGAACCGGAAATACCTCTAAGTCTAATATTTGGATTTGAGCCCAAAGCACCACTTGCCGAAGTAATAGATAATCCAGGAACAGCACCTTGTAACGCACGGGCAACATCAGTTGTTGGCCGCGACTCAATAACTTTTTGCACGTCCACTGTTGAAATAGCTCCTGTTAATGTGGCTTTTTTCTGGGTTCCATAACCTACTACTACCACTTCTTCCAGTGCCTTTGCGTCATTCTTTAAGGTTACGTTAATTGTATTGGCATTTCCCACGGTTCTTTCCTGGGTTAAAGTCCCAATAAAACTGAAAACCAGAATTTGGCCTGGATTGGCCTGGATAGAATAATGTCCATCGGCTCCGGTTTGGGTACCGGTGTTTGTCCCCTTAATCTTTACAGATACTCCGGGCAGGGGTAAAGCGTCTTCATCAGTTACTTTACCGGTAATCACCTTGGGCGACACCTGGGCGAAAGCGCTTACTGTTACGACGAAAATACCCAAGAATAACATGAGTAATTTTTTTCTCATACGTTTAATTGTTTTTAAATTAAGTTAATTGTACAATTTTTTTGGTTGCAATACCTTGCCGGTTTTTGCACCATGAAACCACTAAAATTGTATTATTTGCACATATACGCAAATAATATCCCAAAAAAACTTCCTTTTTTAAGTCCTAAAAATTAGCTTATTGTACAAATTCAAATGTGTATTTTAAACACCATGCGAAGAGTTTTTTTGAGTCAATAACTAGCTAAACAAACTGCATTTGAAGTTTTTACCCTGCCAAAAAAATTGACACTTTACAAAAAGAAGTGTAAACTGTTTGTCTTAAAAAATCCAGCAAAAAAATGCAAATTATTTTTCATGCTTTAATAGAACTAATGAACTTAAGCTGTATTTTGATGAAAGTTTTTTAAGTCAAAAGGTAATATTATTTTGAAATCCGGCAAAAAGACGCAACTTTATTATTCCAAAACCAAACTTCTATGGAGCACTTCAATCTTAACATGCTAAAAAAAGAGCGCCACGCTTTTATTATCAAGCAAATTAATCTGCATAATAAAGTACTGTCTTCTGATCTGAGTATCCAGTTGCAAGTTTCTGAGGATACCGTTCGCCGTGACTTAAATAACCTGGCTGAGGCCGGAAAAATCTTGAAGGTTCATGGAGGAGCTCTCTCCAAATCTTTTCATTCGCCTTATCAGCTTAACGAAACCTATGCCCAAGACTCCAAAAAAGAAATTGCCCGCAAAGCAATTACCTTATTAACCGACGGGATGACCCTATTAACAGGCGGCGGCACCACCATGATTGAAATGGCCCGCATGATTCCCGATGATCTGAATTTAACTTTTTTTACCGTGAGTCCTTTGGTAGCTCTTGAATTGGCCGAGCACCGTTCGGTGAATGTGATTTTAATTGGTGGCCAGTTAAGTAAAAACGCTCATATTAATATTGGGGCCAAAACCGTTAGCGATCTGTCTGAAATTAAGGTTGACCTTTGCCTGCTGGGCGCTAATGGCATTGACTTAAAAGAAGGGGTTACAGATTCGGATTGGGAGGTGGTACAGATAAAAAAAGCTATGATTCAATCTTCAGCCCGACTGGCTATCATGAGCATTGGCGAAAAACTGGATTCAGTTCAAAAAATGAAGGTTTGCCGGTTGGATGCCGTGGAATACCTCATCACCGATTTAAAAGTCAATGATTTGCGGGTGGTGCCCTATTCTGAATTTGTAAAAATACTGTAAAACGTCTATCGTCTGCCGTCCTTTGTTTTTTAGATGAACGACAGACGATAAACGGCAAACGAAATCAAAACGGAGGATCCGCAGGGGTGTTGGGATTATTATCTCTTTCCACAAATGGGTATGGAAAAAAGTCGCGTTTCCTTTCTGTGGCAGGGCGGTTAAACCTCCGCATATCTTCCAGTTTCAAACCCGACATAAACAATTCAATGCAGCGTTGCTTATAAATCTGATCCAACAAATCCTGTTGGGATAATGGACCCACAATTGGAGGAAGATTGGCCCCCACACCAAAAGGATCGCTGGCCGGTGTTTTTGTAACGACCTTGTTCAATTCAATCAGCGCACTGGTTAAATCAGATTGCCGGGCAAAAACCTCGGCCTTAATCAGAGTAATTTCTCCCGGCAGGTAAATGGGAATAGGAGTAGATGCTGTAGCACCAAAACCATTAATACGTACTAGCGGAGCAATATTTGGATTTAAAGTAGTGTAAAAAGCAATCCGGTTATCCGCCGGATCTGGCTGAAAAATTCCTGTTAAGCCCAATTGCTGATTAACAGGTTGGAATACGTTATTGGTAGAAGTGGCTGTTTCAAATATGGGATTCAACGTTATGGCATCAAACTGGAAACTGGATGCCTTGGTCAGATCCACATTATTGGCCGCTGTTAATGCCAGCGGCAAATTGCCTGCAAAAAGAGCATACCGGGCTTTAAGTGCATTTAAGGTATTCACAATATCCACACCAGGTGGAATATTGGCTAAAAAAGTAGCACTAATGGCATTTGCATTGATAGCAGCCAAAGCCTGATCAATAGCTGCTATGGCCCGGTTAAAACCATCCACACGATCCACAAAGTTGGCGTTCTGCCCAATCTGTGCCGGCACTTTTTGCCAGTACATGGACAAATCTCCCAGAGCCAAAGCCTTAAAAATTGTGGCATAAGCTATCAGGCCGCTGGCATAATTTTTATCGGCCAAATTTTGAGAATTGGTTATAACCAGATCCGCATCATAAATAATCTTATTACTACTGGACCATAGCCCGGCCAATACGGTATTGGTACCATCCACCGTGGCTCCCCCGGTGCTTAACTGTAATTCCGGAATATTTCCCGGATTTAACAAAACCAACTCATTGGTAACAAATCCATTGGCAGTTATTTTATTATATAAAGAGCTGGCCCTACCCGCGGTATAAACCCGTTGCAAACCTATAACCACACCGGTTAGCCCTTTAGGAGAGCTGAAAACTTCGTTTTGGGTGGCCCTGGATGGATCCTGATACTCCTTATTGCAAGCCAAAGCAAATACTAACACTCCAGCCAATATAATGGGGGTCGAAAATTGAATAATCTTGTTTTTCATATCAAATATCAATCTAAAATTCCTACAACTTAACCTGTAAACCCAAACTAAATGTCCGGGGAATGGGTACGCCGCCAAAGTCGATGTTCCGTAGAATAGTTGATTGGCCTCCGGCATTCACTTCCGGATCATAACCTTTATATTTATCCCAGGAGATCAGGTTCCTTCCACTAAACGTTAGGGAGAGATCTTTAAAGAACTTCACCCGGCCGACATTATAGTTCAGGGAAATTTCACGTAGTTTAACAAAGTTGCCATTGTCTATGCGCCATTCTTCAATAGCATACACACCGGCTATGTATCCACGCGGCAGCAGTCCCAAATCTTCCTGCTCGGCTACCAGACCGTTTCCTACCCCTTGCCGGGTGCGCCAGTCGGCATTCCAAACCTGCGATCCTCGCACTCCGTCAATCTGGATGCGAAGTCCCAATTTTTTAAAGGAAAACTCATTCACAAAAGAAAAGGTGTATGAGGGGTTTGGATCGCCAACCACTTTGCGCAAAGGGGTTCCGATAGGTAGCCCATCAGGGTCTCGCTGGGGCGTAAAATGAAGGGCATCGTTCTGTATTCCACGCTCCATTTGCGGTATTCCGGCAGCATTAGTCAACAAGTTTCCATTAGCATCCCGGGCGAAAAAAGTTCCATAAAACACCCCGATCGGCTCCCCATCAATAATGGCCACCGGAGCTCCCGCATTAGTACTAAACAATCTTAGACCGCCCACACTTAAGGCTTTATTCCGGTTACGATTAAAAATAAGCGAACTATTCCAGCTGAATTCCTGACTGCGGAAAGGCGCCCCATTCAAAACCAATTCAATCCCCCGGTTTTGCATAGAACCCACATTATCCAATAAACTAGAAAAACCGGTAGTGGGGGCCACCACACGGGCAATCAATAAATCATTTACCCGCTTGCGGTACCAGTTAAACTGTAAGCCTAAGCGGTTATTCAAAAAAGAAAGATCCGTTCCGGCTTCCAATTCTTTTTGACGTTCGGGTTTTACATTTTCATTAGCCAGGGTAGTACTTGAAAACAGCGATATTCTTCCCAAAAAAGAAGCTGCCGAATAAGAATTAAACCGATCATAAGCTCCAATACCGGTTAAATTGCCCGATTCTCCGTAAGCCAGGCGAAGCTTGAACAAATCCCACCACTTGGATACGCCCAGGCTTTTCCAATAATCGGCTGAGGAAAGCACATAACTACCGCTTCCTTTGGGATATTCCTGGGTGCGATGACTTTTACCAAATACTGAAGATCGGTCCACACGTATAGCTCCCGTAAGGAAAAGATGATCTTTATACTTGAAATTTTGCTGCAGATAAGCACCACTAATGGAGAATTCAGTTCGGCCATCTGTACTTGGCAATACCGTGCTGGCACCATTTACGGTTTCAACAAAAGGAGCCAGGCCACGGCCATTTAACAAAGAATACCGATCTTTCTCATACTGAAAGGAGTAACCTACCTGCGTAGTAGAAGAGATTTGATCGGTTATACCGGCTATATAAGTCAGGTTTACCTCATTATTTATCTGGAAGGCAGTATTATTTGCCGCACTGGCATATCCATTTAAAGTTGGATCCAGAGCTGGTCCACCTCCAAAAAAGGCCGTGCTTACATTATAAGCAAAAGGTGGAATATATGTAGTTCCATTTTGGGTAAAATTATCCACTCCCATGGTAAAATCAACGGTCAGGTTTTTTACGGGAAATAGCTTAATGCTGGTATTGCCTATTAGCCGGTTGGTTTCTTCACGCTGTTTAATATCATTAATCACCGAAACTGGATTAACGCGTCCCCTTTCTCCTACAGCATGCAAGTTTCCCAAAGCATCCCGCTGAAATATATCATGAAAGTTGCCAATAATGTTTATCGAATTTAAAGGCGAAAAAAAGGAGTTCCCATCGGGCTTTTCGTTGGCGCCACTATTGATATAATTTAATCCGGCGCTAAATGAGGCCCAATTAGCCAATTGCTGGTCTAAAGTAGCCCGAAAACTTACCCGCTTAAAATCGGTATGCTTTATAATTCCTTCATTAGAAAAATACGAAACGGAGGTATAATACCGGGTGTTTTCCTTTCCTCCGGAAACCGAGAGATTATTATCTGTTCCAGTGGCCGAAGTGAAAATAAAATCCTGATAATCAAATCGGGTAACCGGAGTCGTGTTGGTTAAAGTGGGCGTTAAAATATCCTGGGTTTGAACATCCGGTGAGCCTCCAAATTTAATAGGAGCGTGGTTTACCCCCACTTTTTTACGCAAATCGCTGCGTGTGATATTAGTGGAAAAACCCACCACAGTTACCCCCGGACTGCCCCGCTTGGTAAAAATCTGGATAACTCCCGAGTTTGCCCTGGAACCATATATGGCCGCCGCCGCCGCTCCGTTTAAAACCTCTATCCGTTCAATATCACTAGGATTAATATCTACCAGGCGGTTTTCGCCAATGGCGCCTACAAAATTGTTTCCATCATAGTTATTGGACGTGTTAGTAACCCGGGTTGTTGAATTATTAACAATGACTCCATCTACAATATAAAGCGGCTCGGAAGAGGAGTTAACTGAACTGATACCCCGCAGCCGCACCGAAATCCCTCCGGCCGGATCTCCTGAATTCTGGCTGATTTGGGCTCCTGCAGTTTTACCTTGTAAAGCCGCCAACACATTGGCTGTAGCTCCCTTATTAAGCTCATCGGCTTTAACCGTACTCACATAACTTCCCAACTGCTTCCGGGTGGTGCCCTGAGAGGTTCCGGTAACCACCACTTCATCCAGACCAACCATATCAACCAATAACTCCGCATTAACCACTATATCCGTATTACCGGCTAAGTCAATACTTTTATTTAAAGACTTGTATCCTATATAGGAAAAAACCAGCTGATAATTACCGGGGTTAAGATTTGCCGACAAGCTGTAATTTCCATCGGTATTAGTTGAACTAGCAAAATTGGTATTTGAAATTTTAACTAAAACGCCCGGCAATGACTCCTTGGTTCTGGAATCAACAACTTTACCCTTAAGTACATAATGGTTGGGCTGAGCAACTGTCTGAGAAACAATTAACGACAGAAAAAGCTGAAGGGTTAAGGCTACACGGAGCCCTACTCCCCTCGATAAGTAAATTTTTTTCATAGATTGATTGAATTTATATAAGTAGTAGATATATAAATTTAATCAATCTATTGTTAATTTGGCAAACAAATTTTTCCCATACAAACGGAAGGCACTCCTTGACGTTTTCCAAAATCAATTGGGTTCCCGCAAATACTTTCATTAGCTAATACCGCAAAAAGTACAGCCTCCTTGGCATCAGGATTTATGTCCAGTTCGGCAGTAGTTCCCAATCGGGCATAAGGCAAAGCATCTTGTAATAGTTGAACCAGTAAGGGATTATGCATTCCCCCTCCACTTAAAAACAGCACAGGCTTGTCATCGGCATTAAAACAACGCTTAATGGCTTCTACAATACCTCTGGCTGTAAAATGACACAAGGTGGCTAAAACGTCTTCCTTTTTCAGATTTTGAGCGCCTGAACGTTGCTGTGCCTGCTCCAAATAGTTTAAATTAAATAATTCCGGACCGGTGGTTTTAGGAAATTCGGCTCTAAAAAAAACATGGTCTGAAAGCGCTGATAACAAACGTTGATCTACCTGACCGGATTGAGCAAGCGCCGCATCCTTATCAAAAAATAAACCCGGATAGTTTGCCTGTACAAACTGATCCATCAGGGTGTTTCCCGGGCCAATATCTGTAGAAAAAATTTTGGACGCATCTGCATCAGCTGGCAAATAGGTAAAGTTTGAAATCCCCCCAATATTCAGCATCACCCGATTTTCGCCTGTTTTTGAGAACATCAGATAATCGCCATAAACCGCCAGGGGTGCGCCTTCTCCGCCCGCCGCCAGATGTTTTTGCCTGAAATCAGATAAAGTGATAATCCCTGTTTTTACGGCAATGTGATCTCCATCGCCTATTTGCAAGGTCCCATTTGGATAGT
>DASQIU010000174.1:0-12176 GCA_035631395.1 Daejeonella sp.
ACGAGAGACGGCAGACGAAAAACGATCAAACGCTTATGGAATCAAATTTCCTTTGCTGTCAAAAATCAGATCTTTGCCTTTTACCTCGGCCTCGTACTGCACTTCGCCATTTGCTTTGGTAATTTTGGCGGCTTCGGTAACTTTTGCGTTCGGATGTTTGGCTTTCAAACTAGTCAAAACCGCAGCCGGCAATTCTGAAACTTTGATCTGCATTTCTGATTCGGTCATGCTGCCATTAGGCTCAAATAAAGCCGACATGGCATGACCATTCTGGTGAAAACCTGCTTCGTATTTTCCCTTCTCCATTTCCCAGCTTACTTTGCTTACGCCGGGATATTCTTTAGCAAAGGAGGTTTTTACGGCAGCAGGAACTTTCTCCGCAGCCAGCTTTTGTGCCTGGGCAATGCCCGCCATAAAGCCCAACAGGGCAATGATGGCCAATTTTACTTTTTTCATAGCTGTATTTTTTGTTTAAAGTTGCACCAAGCTATATGCCAATTTTGTAGATAATCTGTAGTAAAGCTAACCCGGAAGATAATTTAATGCGATGTTCAGAAACTCTTCAGAATTACTCTTGAATTTAGCTGAAATTTTATTTTTTATGCAGAAAAACCTTTACTTTTTACTCCTTACGGCGATTTTCTTACCAATGAGTGTTGCGGCGCAAGTCAATTTTAAAGGAAGTGTGCAGGGAAATACCCTGGAAAAATCATCGGGAAAACCCCTGGAATATGTAAACATCGTTTTACTAAACCAAGCGGATAGCAGCCTGGTAAAAGGTATGTTGACCGATGCCCGCGGAAAATTCCATTTTCAAAATCTGGCAAAAGGCAATTATTTTATCCGGGCCAACTTTATGGGTTACCGGACGGTCCGTTCTGAGAATTTCAAGATAGATGATGCCCATCTGCAGATTAATCTGAAAAACCTGCTGATGCAGACTTCAGAAACTCATTTAGAGGAAGTGCAAATTACCGCCCGTCAAAACGTTATAAACAACTCCATAGACCGCAAGGTGTACAACGTAGAACAGGATTTGATGAGTAAATCGGGTTCTGCCAGCGATATTCTTCAGAGTGTGCCTTCGGTATCGGTAGATATGGAAGGAAATGTGAGTTTGCGTAATTCCGGGGTTACCATCCTGATTAATGGAAAAGCCTCACCCCTGATGGATAAAAGCCAGTCCGTAGTTTTACAGCAATTACCGGCCAACAGTATCGAAAGAATAGAAGTAATTACCAATCCATCGGCTAAATACAAACCCGATGGCGTGGGCGGAATCATCAACATCATCCTGAAAAAAAATACCCGTCAGGGCTTTAACGGAATACTGAGTGCCAATGGCGGCAATGATCAGCGCTATAACGCCAATACCAGCTTAAACTATAATCCGGGTAAATTTAACCTTTTCGGGAGTTTCAGTGTCCGGCAAGATGACCGCCAGCGTTTATTAAGCGATACCCGTTTTCAAACTAATAGCAGCAATGAAGTAATTAACTTTCAGGAGAATTTCATTGGCAAAAACCGGCCATTTGCACAGATAGCCAATCTGGGCCTGGATTATAATTTTAACAAGCAGATTTCTGCAGGATTATCTGGCAATTACTTTCACCGCAAAATGGCCAAAGATGAGAACTCTTTGAAACAGATGCTGCTGAGTAACGGAACGGTTTCTGAAAATTACAACCGCAAGCGCCTGAATGATGAATATGAAGACCAATCGGGTATAAGCGCCTATTATCATCAACGTTTTAAAAAAGAAGATCACGAATTAAAAATTGCGATGAACCTGGCCCATTCACCCGAAGTGGAAGATAACCGTTACACCAATTTTTATCAGATCCCGGCTAAAGCCAACACCCTGGATAATACGCTGATTAAACAAACCAGTGATGAAAATCAAATCAGTGTAGAATATGCCTATCCATTAAGCGAAGACTCAAAACTGGAAGCCGGTTATGCCGGGCAGTTTAATAAAACGGATATGGACTTTTTTGGAGAGAATTTTGATGCCCAACAAAACCGCTTTATCACAGATCTGCAAAAAACCAATCGCTTTATTTATCATGAAAATATCCATGCCGCGTATATTTCGTTCAACCAGTCATTTATACGTTTTGGGCTTTTAGGCGGTTTAAGGGCCGAACAAGCCGATATTCGTTCCAACCTGGTTTCAACTGGTCAGATCATTCCTAACTCTTATTTTAAAGTTTATCCAACGCTTCACCTCTCCTATAAATTGAAGGAGAAACAAGAACTACAATTAAATTACAGCCGCCGGGTAAACCGGCCCGAGGGCGATGACCTGAATCCTTTTGCCGAATACCGGGATTCCAGAAACCTGCGGGTAGGAAATCCGCACCTGCAACCGGAAATGATCCATTCGGCTGAGCTGGGTTACCAGATCAAAGGCAATCGACTGAATATTACGCCCGGCATCTTTTACAAGGCTAAATACAATGGCATGACCTCCATTACCCGGGCGTTGAATGATTCCACCTTTCTTACCACCAAAGAGAATTTGTCTAAAGATCAATCTTTGGGACTGGAATTTATCGCCTCTATGAATATCAATAATTTGATCACGGCCAATTTGAGCACCAATACCTTTTTCAACCAGATTGATGCCTCCAATTTAGGCTATAGCAATAAAAAATCTACCGTTTCCTGGAATGCTACCCTGAGTTCTAATTATTCCATCAGCAAAAGCAGCATGTTGCAGGTAAATGCCATTTATCGCTCGGCTCGCCTGAGTCCTCAAGGCCGCTTTTACCCCAGCTTTGTACTCCGGACAGGCTATAAACAAGATATCCTGAAAAATAAGGCTTCCTTATATCTTACCATATCCGATCTACTGAAATCCTTGCGCCAGGAAACTTTATTAAATACCACCGGCTTTAGTCAGCATCAAATCATGGAGAATAATTCAAGGGTAGTTTACCTGGGCTTTACCTACCATATTGGCAAAAAATCGAAAAAGAAAGATACTTTTCAGTACGATAATGGCAATTGATTAATTGTTAATTTTTAATTGTCAATTGTTAATTAAATCAAACAGGTGCCTAATTCATTAAATATTTAGTAATTTTAAGCTAGTATTATGAATACACAAACATTAGAAATTTACGAAATCTTCAAAAGGCAGCTAGGTGAACCCGAAGCCGCGAAGGTTGTTGCCTACTTTGAGGATGTAAAGGACAAGGAAATTAGTTTGGCCGTTGAAAGGAAAATAGAGCATTTAGCCACTAAAGAAGATTTAGCCAAACAAATTGGTGACCTGAAAGCCGATACCATTAAATGGATGTTCATTTTTTGGTTAGGGCAAATTACTGTTATCGGCGGGCTCATACTAACGGTATTGAAGCTAAAATAAACAAGAAAGCCACTCAATTGAGTGGCTTTCTTTGTGCTTAAACGTTTTTTCTATTCCGTTGCAGCTATTTTTTAAAGGATTAAGCTTTCTTTGCTAGCAACTCATATGCCGGTGCAATTCGTGGATTTATTGATTTGCCAATTCGTGTAAATTAGTACATTCGTGTAATTCGTGTTTTATTGATTCGAGGCTTTAAAAACAACGTCAAACCGATGATAAGGCATTTGATAAGTGTACTCCAGTTTAAAGCCATAGCTATCGCAAATTTGCTTGGAGATGGCCAATCCGAGTCCGCTACCTTCTGAAGCGGCATTTTTATGAAACCGGAGGAAGATTTTATCGGCATCTAAAGCCGTTCCTCCGGTATTCAATATAGTTAATTTCTGCTGATCTAAGATGATCTTTACTTCCTCTCCCGAACTGGTATGACGCCAGGCATTGCTCAGCAAATTATTCAATAAAATATCTGTCAGATATTTATTCATCCGGATTTCTTTGGATTGAAGATTAGCCTGCAACTGGATATTCTTTGATTCAAGTAATTCGCGGAACTGACGAATTTTTTGTTCCAGCAGCTCTCTCAAATCCAGATTTTCCTGATCATCCTGAAGCAAATTATTTTCGATCTTGACCAGCAATAATAAAGATTGATTTAACCTGGATAAACGGGAAACAGCCACGTACATATCGTTCATTAAACCTGCCTGATTTTCGGTAATGCTTTCTGTTTGCAGCAGGCTATCCAGTTTGCCGTTTAAAACAGCAATGGGAGTCATCATTTCATGAGCGGCATTCTCTGTAAAAGATTTAAGGGATTTGTAATCTTTTTTAACACGCGATGACATGCTGAGAGCCGCTTGATTCAATTCATCAAATTCATCAATGCGGGTAGTATCCACCAACAACTCTCGTTGATCGGTAATATTGAAAGTTTTCATTTGCTGCAACAGCTTAAAAAAAGGCGCCCACAATTTCTTCAACAGCAAACGGTTTACAATGGTTAGAACCGTTAATAAAAGCCCGATAATGCCCAGGGTAATTAAAAAAATCATCCTGATCAAATCCTCTGTTTCCAGTTTAGATTTGATGATAAGCATTTGATAGATTTTGCCTTTTACCGTTACAGTACTGCGCAGACTTCGCCCCGGCTCTATTTCTTTTTCTTTGGCATTCAGATAATCTATATCGCTGAATTTGCGGTCGGTTTGCTGGACGGATATTTCCTCAAAAGCTATTTTTCCATCTTTAAAATTCAACATATCGGGCAGCTCGCCATGTTTTTTTACAAACTGCCGAATTTCTTCTTCCTCTAATTTTAGCTCCTGATCTATTTGCCGGTTTAAAATATAACTGATGGTAAAATAATAGGCAATGCCGGTAATACAGAGCACCAGCAATGAAGCGATCAGATTTACCTGGTTGTATTTGGAAGATAACTTCATTTTAAAATTGGATGAAAAAATTATTCTGAAAACTTATAACCCATGCCATACAGCGAATGAATATAATCTGCCGCCCCGGCCTGAATCAGCTTTTTGCGTAAATTTTTAATATGGGTGTAAATAAAATCGAAATTATCCACCAGGTCAACCCCATCGCCCCAGAGATGTTCGGCAATGGCATTTTTGGAGATCACCTTGCCTTTATTAGCCAGAAAATACAATAGCAGATCGTATTCTTTCCGCGTAAGTGGAACCTGTTGATCCAATACGCTTACTTCTTTAGATTGCTGATTGATTTGCATTTCGTTAAATCGAATCACAATATTACCTTCAAAATTTTTCCGCCGTACAATGGCCGTTACGCGGGCCTTCAGCTCGGCCAGATGGAAAGGTTTCACCAGGTAATCATCGGCCCCCAAATCCAGGCCGGTCAATTTATCATCCAAAGAGTGACGGGCCGAAATAATCAGTACCCCTTCATCTTTGGCCAGTTTTTTCAAATTCCGTAAGACATCCAGGCCGTTTCCATCGGGCAGGGTAAGGTCTAACAAAATGCAATCGTACTGGTATAAAGCCACTTTTTCAATAGCCTCCTGATAGTTTTCAGCGGTTTCGCAAATATTTCCTTCTCCGGTAAAATAATCCAGAATAGTTTTACGCAAACCCGCCTCATCCTCTACAATTAGTATTTTCAAAATCCGTATGGTTTGTTTAAAGGTAAATCTAAAATCTGAAGAGTTTTTGAAGCAGGAAAATTTAATGCCTGAACCTGGATTTTTAGGATTAAATAGATTAACATGATTTTTGGACATCATGAATCAAATCCATCATCTAAATGTCTGAACCAGGATTTTTGTGATTAAATAGATTAACATGATTTTGGGTAATTATTATTAAATCTTATCATCCTTAAATCCTACAAATCTTAGTTCAGACAAATGCGTTAGGGATTGAAGCGGAAATCCTTTTTGGTCCCGCAGGGCAAAAAGATTGCAGCGAAAAGCCCGGCCCGAAGGGAACGCCCTAAAAAAAATAACATCAAAAAAGTACCTGTAAAATACTGCTCAAAAGCATTTTTCTTACTAGTAGCCGAGCGAATTCAGCGCCAAAATAATTCTTAAAATTTTACCCCAAAAATGCTTAAATTTAAACTAACAGTTGATTTTCAAAACCACCAAAGCCATGCTTCAAAATGTACCTTTATACATTTCTATTGGTTTTATTCTGACCACATTTATTGCCGTTTATCTATTTTACCGGGCGGCACATCAATCCAACTATACCTTAACCCTGCTAATCATGTGGCTGGCAGTTCAAACCATAGCCTCTTTATCCGGATTTTACGCCCATATCGAAAAATCTCCGCCGCGTTTTATGCTGGCCACTTTGCCGGCTCTGGCATTTATTATCGGCTTATTTGTGAGCAAAGCCGGTAGAAAATATATCGACCAGTTAAATCTAAAAACACTCACTTACCTGCATACCATACGCATCCCGGTAGAACTGATTTTATTGGGCTTATATTATTACGGACAAGTCCCCCGCCTGATGACCTTTGAAGGCAGAAATTTTGATATTCTGGCCGGCATCAGCGCTCCCATTATCGCCTACTTTTGCTTCCGGAAACACCCTTTTCCACGCCCGCTATTATTAGGCTGGAATATTATCAGTTTCTTACTGCTTCTAAACATTGTCATTAATGCGGTTCTTTCCGCACCTTTTCCATTTCAGAAATGGGGTTTTGAGCAACCCAATGTAGCCATATTATATTTCCCTTTTATATGGCTCCCCTGCTGTGTGGTTCCACTGGTTTTGCTATCGCATCTGGTAGCTTTCAGGCGACTCGCGAATAAAAGAAAAAATCATCAGCATGCCGGGATATAATAGCAATCTGATATTTTTTATTAATTCAAGAAATGAAAAGTTTATACCAGCCAGAAACCTACCAGGAACTTATTAGCCGACTGAATTTGCTGCATACAGAAAGCCCCAATCAATGGGGAAAGATGGATGCCGCCCAAATGCTGGCTCACTGTAGCTGCCCCCTGAAACTGGCCCTGGGCGACACCCAACAACAGCGGTCGTTTATTGGCCGGCTGCTGGGCGGTTTTGTCAAAAAGACTTTAATAAGCGATAAACCTTTTGACCATAACATGCCTACTGACAAAGGTTTTATTGTAAGCGATGAACGGGATTTTGAAAAAGAAAAATACCAGTTAATGGACCTGCTCCGGCGTTTTCATCAGGACCAGGGGCAGCATGCTCCTTCTGTACATCCTTTTTTCGGAAAAATGAACGTTAAGGAATGGGATGTTTTACAGTACAAACACCTGGATCATCATTTAAGGCAATTTGGCTGTTAGCCGTTAGCTATTAGCCATTAGCTGTTGGCTATTAGCTAAAAGCCACAGCTTTAATAATTTCCCTGTAAAGATTTTAGATTTAAACTTTCCAAAAGTTTGAGAACTTTTGGAAAGTTAGTATATGTTAGTTTTTAGCCGATAGCAGCCATTGGCTTAAAGCCAGGCTAATAACTAAAAGCCAACAGCTAAATAGCTTAATCCCCTCCTTTGGAGGGGTGGCTTTACCCTTTCTTCAAAAAGCAGGTTTTAAGCACCATTCTAACCTTATCTACCCGGCACTCAATTTCTTCCTCATCGTCTGTTAAACGGATATTTTTTACCACCAAACCTTTTTTCAGGGTGGTAGTGGTTCCTTTTACTTTTAAACTTTTTATAAGTACTACAGAATCCCCATCATTTAAAGGATTTCCGTTGGCGTCTTTCACGTTACTCATAGCTGCTCCTATTTTTTCTTATTTCCTGAAGCCTTTTCAGAATTTCGGCAAACTTATAAATAAAATCTCCCTAAACTAAACCCGAAACACCTTTAATAAATTAACCTATTTACCTCTGGAAAAAGAATAAGGGAAATCCTCCTCCTTGGTTCCCCGGTTTTTATTAGGATTGGCCGACATATCGAAATTAATAACAGCCCCCTTCATCAGTTCTGAATGGCTGAACCAATTGCGGCTATATGACTTCCCATTCAGGCTGATGTTATTTACATAGCGATTATCGGTGCTGTTATTAGCCGCATTAAGGATCACTTTTTTACCGTTTTCGAGCTCTAAACTGATCTTTTTAAACAATGGAGCGCCAATAACATACTGATCTGATGCTGGTGTAACCGGATAAAACCCCATGGCCGAGAAAACATACCAGGCCGAAGTTTGCCCATTATCCTCATCGCCACAATACCCATCGGGAGTGGCCCGGTACATACGGTTCAGGGTTTCACGAACCCAATATTGAGCTTTCCAGGGTTCGCCGGCATAATTGTACAAATAAATCATATGCTGTATGGGCTGATTTCCATGTGCGTATTGCCCCATATTGGCTATCTGCATTTCCCGAATCTCGTGTATCACCCCGCCATAATAACTTTCGTCATAAATTGGCGGCAGCGTAAATACTGAATCCAGCTTGGCTACAAAATTCTTCTTGCCGCCCATTAAATCAATCAAGCCCTGCACATCATGAAAAACAGACCAGGTATAATGCCAGCTGTTTCCTTCGGTAAAGGCATCGCCCCATTTAAACGGATTAAAAGGCGACTGGAACGTACCATCCTGATTTTTGCCACGCATCAAACCGGTTTGCGCATCAAACAGGTGGCGATAATTCTGACTGCGTTTAGCGTACAAATCGGTTTCATCTTTAGGTTTATTCAGCGCTTTTCCTAACTGGTAAATAGCAAAATCATCATAAGCATATTCCAAAGTACGGGCGGCATTTTCATTGATTTTGACATCATAAGGCACATAACCCAGCTCATTATAATATTTTACCCCGGCCCTTCCCACAGCCTGAATAGGGCCTTCGTTATTGGCGCCATGTTTTAAAGCTTCGTATAAAGTTTCGATATCATAGCCGCGTAAGCCTTTCAAGTAAGCCTCGGCCACCACCGAAGCCGAATTATTACCAATCATGATATTGGCATAGGCCGGACTGGACCATTCGGGCAACCAGCCGCCCTCTTTATAATCATTCAAAAGACCTTCCTGCATTTCCTTATTAATAGAAGGATAAACCAGGTTTAGAAAAGGATACAAGGCCCGAAAAGTGTCCCAGAAGCCGGTGCCGGCAAACCGATATCCCGGCAAAACCTCACCGGTATAAGGACTGTAATGCACCACTTGGTTCTGAGCATTGATTTCATACATTTTATGCGGAAAAAACAAGGTGCGGTATAAGGAGGAATAGAACGTACGCATCTGATCTACCGTTCCGCCTTCTACCGCTAAACGACCCAGAGTTTTATTCCAAATGGCTTTGGCTTTCTGCTTGGTAGCCTCAAAATCATCTTTAGCCAACTCTCTTTTTAAATTGAGTTCGGCCTGCTCCAAACTGATAAAAGACGAAGCTACTTTTAAACCAACCCGCTCCCCTTTTTTAGTCTTAAATCCGATAACCGCCCCGGCGTGTTCCCCATTCATTTCCAGAGCATTTTTATCCAATATTTTGCCGTTCCAGGTGTAGAAAAGGCTGAAAGGCTTATCGATATAAATAACGAAATAGTTTTTGAAATTAACCAGCTTTCCACGGCTATAACGGCTTGAATAGCCTATAATTTTGCCCTCTTCGGGGATGACTTTCACGTACGAACCTTTATCAAAGGCATCAATTACCACAAAAGAGCTGTCGGATTTTGGAAAGGTAAACCTGAACTGGGCAGCCCGTTCGGTAGGTGTAATTTCGGTGGTCACATCGGCATCAGCCAAATACACGCTGTAATAATACGGTTTGGCAGTTTCCGATTTATGCGAAAACCAACTGGCCCGCTCGTCCTGCGTAAATTTGAGTTTCCCGGTAACGGGCATAATAGAGAACTGGCCATAATCGTTCATCCAGGGCGAAGGCTGATGGGTTTGTTTAAAGCCGCGGATCTTATCGGCAGCATAAGTATAAGCCCAACCATTGCCCATCAGGCCGGTTTGCGGAGTCCAGAAATTCATGCCCCAAGGCACCGCAATGGCCGGATACGTATTGCCGTTAGACAAATCGGGCTTGGAATCGGTTCCCATCAATGGGTTTACCCATTCTACCGTATCGCTGACCTTTTCAACCATCTGGCTATAGGTCTGCAGCGTACTGAATGCAAAAATAACGAGTAAAGCTTTCTTCATAAATTACTGGACATCAATCTACAAACCTAATATAAATTGAGAGAGGTACAAGAGTGTCTGAATTAGGATTTGTAGGATTAAATGATTTTAGGATTGATAAATCTGAATCACGGATTTGTTAGATTAAAGGATTACGCTGATTAATGTCGATTGCAATCAGTGTAATCCATCAATCGGTTCAATCCGTGATTCAGAAAAAAGACGCTATCAATAAATCCTCTTCCGTAATTCAGAAAAGAAATCAAATAATCCCATGCAAGGAAGCGCCTTTAACGCCCAACCGCTCGATGCTTTTCTCCACTGCCGGGTCTTTAATTAAAGGCGGGGCATGATGCGGTTTTATTCGGGCATCAATAATCATCGGACCTTTGCAGCCCCAGTGTTTATGCTCGGTAAAACTGTTGATGCCATGCACATCATGCGAAGGGTTACTTCTGGTAAAAGTTATCCAAACAAAATTATTAACGGTTTCGGCAGTAAAACCGGCATCATCACATAAAATCATTAAAGGCAAACCCTCTAAATCACGGGATTTTAAGGCCTGGTTTAACAGTTCTATTTGCTGCCCGGTTTCCTCTTCAGACTGATAAGCCGGCGCTTCTACGGCTAAAATGCCCGGCATCACCATTTTATAATTCTGAAAAGGTCGCGGCAGCGAAAAATCAGTAGGTAACTCTTTCCAGAGCGTTCGCTTGATGTCGCCGGCCACTGTTATAGCCAGTTTAGATCCTGCATTGATATCCGTTCCGCTATAATCCAGCGTATCGATGGTGGTTTTGGTATAGAAATGCAAATCCCGACTCAGGTCAATCCGCTGTAAAACATGCTGCATAAAAGCCGGAATATCATGAGTATTCAGTCCCGGATCATCTTCTTTGGCGCAGATGATCAGATATTTGGCCAAACTCAACTGATTACTACCCAAAATATGATTGGCAATGGTTAAAATCTCCTGGGGCTTGCGCTCTTTCAGATAAGGCGTATAGCGCTCGCTGCCAATAGCAAACAACAGCGGATGCACTCCCGCGGCATCTACGGCATTTACCTCATGCAAGCCGGGAATTTCTTTCGGTATGGCCGAACCGGTGATTTCATGAATCAGGGCGCCAAACTGGGTATCTTCCTGCGGCGGCCGGCCCACTACGGTAAATGACCAGATGGCGTTTTGACGATGATACACCCGGTTCACTTTCATCAGCGGGAAAGGATGTTTCAGGCTATAATACCCCAAATGGTCGCCAAAAGGACCTTCGGGCTTATTCTGTTGAGGTTCTACGGTACCGGTAATCACAAAATCGGCATCCGAAGAAATACAAAATCCCTGATCGTCATAAAAATATCGGAAACGACGGTTGCCTAAAGCTCCGGCAAAAGTCATTTCAGACAAACCCTCTGGTAAAGGCATTACCGCAGCCAGGGGATGCGACGGCGGACCGCCTACAAAAATGCTTACTTTAAGCGGCTCGCCTTTGGCATTGGCCTTGGTTTGATGTACGCCTATACCGCGGTGCAATTGGTAATGCAAACCAATTTCCTGATTCTGAATGTACTCATTGCCGCCAAGCTGAATACGGTACATGCCCAAATTAGCATTCATAATGCCGGGGCGGTCAATATCTTCGGTATAAACCTGCGGCATGGTTACAAAAGGACCACCATCCATGGGCCAGTGCACAATTTGCGGCAGCTCGCTAATCTGGGTGCGACCAAACTTAATGGGAGCATTCCAGCTACTTTTTAGCGGCAAAGCCGATAAAGCCGTAGCCGCCACATTTAAATATTTAAAGGGATTTTTGGCCGCTTTTACCGGATCTGATTTCAAATCAACCAGGGTTTTAATCTTGTCCAAGGTATCGCGGAACATAAATTTAGACCGATCCAGGGTGCCAAATAGGTTCGATACGGCCGGAAAACGGCTGCCTTTCACATTCTCAAACAACAGAGCTGGTCCTTGCTGCTCAAACACCCGCAAATGAATGGCCGCCATTTCCAGGTACGGATCTACTTCTTCTTTAATCCTCACCAAATGACCATGTTTTTCCAAATCGGCCACGCAGGCTGCTAAACTTTTATATCCCATCAAAAAATCTCTAAAATTTAGGTCCGAATTTAAGACTATTTTCTCGCTGAGGGCGCAAAGATTCTTGCAAAGCACGCCATCATGCACATCATA
>DASQIU010000175.1:0-4754 GCA_035631395.1 Daejeonella sp.
GCGATGCCCAATGGAACAGCAGCCGCCTCTCGCCTATTGATTACCTGGAAAGTTTTACCGAAGACCGGATCAATGATTACCGGTTTTCTTTCAATACCCTGCAAAAATACACCCATTACGAACTGAGTTTGCCCAACCTGAACGTCCGGCCAAAAATATCAGGCAATTACTTATTAAAGGTTTATGAGGACAACGACCAACAAAAATTACTGATCACCAGACGCTTTTATGTAGTTAATCCAACGGTAAGCATCAGCGCAGAAATAACCCGCTCTAACGATATTGCAGACCGGAACAAAAAACAAAAGCTCAATCTAACTATAAATCATCCACAACTCAATATTTCCAATCCTTACCTGGATGCCCGGTTGGTGGTACTCCAAAACGGCCGTTACGACAATGCCCAAAGCAGCCAAAAACCCACATTTATCCGACCGGAACAACTGATCTATAACGACATGCGAAGTTTCGATTTCTGGGGAGGCGATGAGTTTAGGCGTTTTGATACCCGCAGCCTTCGCTTTCAATCTGAGCGGATTGCCAAAATAGAAAAAGACACTTCTAACCGGGTGTTTTTGTTGCCAGATATTCCTTCTAACCGGAGCAGTTATACCTCCAACTACGATGAAAACGGAGCTTTTTTTGTCCGCAACCTGGATGGCCGCGATAACCGGACCGATGCGGATTATGCCTTGGTACTGTTTACCTTAGCCGCCAAACGTCCTACCTTGAATGGCGAAGCTTATTTGCTGGGCCGGTTTAATAATTTCCAGATCAACGAGGCATACAAACTAACTTACGATGATGCTCACCAGCGTTTTTATGGCTCTGCTTACCTGAAACAAGGCGTTTATGATTATCATTATATATGGACCGAAAATAGCGATATAGACGATGTTGTTTTTGACGGCTCTCATTTTGAAACCGAAAATAATTACCAGGTCTTTTTTTACTACCGCAAACCCGGCGGCCGCTGGGATGAGTTATTAGGCTTTGCACAGATCAATTCGGTGAAGAGATAATTAAGATCCCATTGTCTGAACTAGGATTTATTTGATTAAAGGATTTTAGGATGATAAAGCTCCTGTCCTAAAAACCTGAAAATTGTCTGAACTAGGATTCACTGGATGTAAAGATGATAGGATGATAAAATCCTGCCTAAAAATCCTTGAATCCTAATATCCTGAAAATCTTAATTCAGACAATTTCTTACCTTTGCGGCATGAGTTTAAAAGGAAAAACATCCCAAGCCTCGTTTATAGTGATGAACGAACTGGTATTACCTAATGATACCAATACTTTAAACAATTTGATGGGAGGGCGCTTGTTGCACTGGATGGATATCGCGGCAGCAATTTCTGCACAAAAACATTGCAACCGCATTGTGGTAACCGCTTCGGTAGATAATGTTTCTTTTAAACACCCCATTAAACTGGGCGATGTGGTAACTATTGAGGCCAAAGTTACCCGGGCTTTTCACACTTCCTTAGAAGTAAGGCTGGTAGTTTGGGCAGAAAATATTCCTTCTGGCTCGCGTCTTAAGTCCAACGAAGCGTATTATACTTTTGTAGCGGTTGATCAAGGCGGGCGCACTATCCCCGTTCCGGAGCTAATACCTGAAACCGATGCAGAACAAATACTTTTTGACGGAGCTTTACAGCGCCGGCAATTACGTCTTATTTTAGCGGGAAAAATGAAACCCGATGACGCTACCGAGCTCAAAGCTTTATTCTTTAAGGTAACAGAATAAAAATCTGTCAGGGATTTCAGCTAATTTCTTTGTAAATTCAATCAAAATTATTCTGCCATGGAAAATTATGATTGGAGCAAGTTCACCATAAAAATACCGATTGATGCCGGCGTACAAAGAATTTATGAAATGCTAAGTACCCGTACCGGCATGGAAAGCTGGTTTTTACGATTGGCCGAGTTTAGCAAAGCTGATCAGACTCCCTGGGGCGTGGGCTCCGCTATCGAAGAAGGCGACCAATACCGCTGGTTATGGTATGGATACGATGACGATATGGTAGAAACAGGCAAAATCACCAAGGCTAATGGCAAAGATCAGATCCAATTTACTTTTGCCGGAAATTGCCTGGTTACCATTTCCATATATCACCACAAAGAGAATGTTTCTATGGTAGAATTAACCCAGGAAAATATCCCTGCCGATGAAGAATCCAGAGTGAAATATCATTTAGGTTGTATGACTGGCTGGACTTTTTATTTAGCCAATCTGAAATCGATCCTGGGAGGCGGTTTGGATCTGAGAAACAAGAATGTCAAGCTTCAGGGGGTAATTAACTCTTGAATAAACACGAATTAAAAGAAACACGAATTTCAATAATTGGGTGAATTAGATCAAATTAAAAAGAAAAGACACGAATTCCGCGAATTAGACGAATTGCTTCTGATTTTTATAGAAAAGAACTGATAAACACTAAAAAAGCCAGGGTTTCCTGGCTTTTTCTTTTTGATCCAAACTCTTTAAATTCCTATAGTTCGTGGGAATTCGCCCAATCCGTGAAATTCGTATTCTTATTAATTAGCTTCCCAATTCTACAATCCGGTCAAATTCTTCGGTTTTTAGCGGCATTACCGATAATCGTCCCTGGCGGACCAGACTGATATCCTGCAGCCTTTCATCGGATTTAACTTGCTCTAAGGTTACCGGATTCTTCAAAGATTCTACCGGAACCAGATCTACCACCACCCAATTTGGATCTGTAGTAGTTGGATCCTGATAAAATTCCTTCACCACCTTGGCAATGCCTACCACACATTTGCCTTCGTTACTGTGATAAAACAAAACCAGATCGCCCTCTTTCATGGCCTTCAGGTTATTGCGGGCCTGATAATTGCGCACTCCATCCCAAAAAGTGCGGCCATCTTCATTAAATTTTTCCCAACTGTATTTAAAGGGCTCTGATTTGACTAACCAATGGTTCATTTTTATTTGTATTATGATGGTTTTCTTAGTCGTTTTCTTTTGGCGACAAAATAAAAATCGGCTAAAATTTTAATTAATTCACCTTTGGAAGATGATGAATTTAAACATCCTCAAAAGCTCTAAGGAATTGCTAAACCCTCTTCGTCTTCTATTTTTTCAATCCAAAACTAATGAAATCTGAAAGAATAAGAAGATACGTTGGGGAGAATGGCGAAGATTCGAAAGAAACAAAGAAATAAGGTTAAGATTAGAAACACTTTTAGATTTTTATTTAAAGAATAATAATTTTCTTAATTTACAGCAATATGTCAAACCATTCGAAAAACAGAACATCTTGACAAGCAAAAAAGCAATCACAACAAAAAATATGACAAATCAAGACACTTTGGAGATCCCAAAAATAAAGTTCGATACAAATGGGGAGCTGATAATTACAGCTTCGCCTACTTCTTCAAAATACGACTTTGACTTTTTTGAAGGAAAATGGAAGCTTCATAATAAAAAACTAAAAACACGTCTAAACAACTGCACTGAATGGACAGAATTTGAATCAACACAAGAAATGTATAAAATGTTAAATGGGCTCGGCAATATTGACAATTTCCTTGCAACATTTAACGGAGTGCCTTTTGAGGGAATGTCCCTTAGACTTTTTAATCCAAAGACCAGATTATGGAGTATTTATTGGGCTGACTCTAACGAAGGCATTTTACAGCCTGCCGTTTTAGGTTCATTTGAAAATAATGTTGCCCACTTTTTCACAAAAGACATATTTAATGGGAAGAAAATATTAGTTGTATTTCGTTGGGACGTTAGAGACAAAGAAAACCCAATTTGGAGTCAGGCATTTTCAGAAGACAATGGTAAAACCTGGGAATGGAATTGGTATATGCATTTTAGCAAAATTCAAAAAAACTAATGTCTAAAAAATAACAAGCAGAACAACACAGACAAAAAACATGACAGAAAGACAATTAAAACAACAATTTCAGGAAATTGAAAACACCTTCAATATGGCTGTGATTTCAAATAAGGTGGACGAAATCAAAAGATGTATAACTGCCGACTGGGTTCTTGTTGACAGCCAAGGTGGGATAATACCGCAAGAAAGATTTTTTAGTGTTCTTGAACAAGGCTTACTTTCACATTCAACCATGACAAAAGAAATTTTAAGAATTAAAGTATATGGTGATATTGCTTTAGTAACGGGCCGTGGAAAAAACACTGGAATCTGGCAAGGACACCCTATGGAAGCTGACGAATGGATCACGGACGTTTATAAAAAAGAAAACGACAAGTGGCTTTGTGTATTGACCCACCTTACGCCTGTAAAAAATTAATTTGACTACCCTTTCTGGATTTCAAGCATCATCTTTTTCTAAGAAGCAAGGTTAAAATTCTTGGAATAGCGCTGCGATCATTCTCATCAAAAAACTCATTCAGGTCTACAATTTCAAAACCATACTGTTTGGCAAGCTGCGTAAACTCCGAAACATGATGGTTAAAACAAGTTAAAATTTGCTGCCCTTCGGCGGTGTCAAACCGGGCTTTACTACCCGAGTATTGCTTAAATGGATGCAGTTCGCCAATGTATATATAACCACCCGGAAGCAATACTTGCGAAACTTCCTCGAAAATAGGTTCTATATTTTCAATATGCTCCAACACCAGACTGAAGCTTACCAGTTGATACGATTTATGGCCAAAAGACCATTTTTGGGTAATATCGGCCTGCTGGAATTGCACTCTGGCTGAATCTACTTTTCCGATCGCTTTGGCCAACATTTGTTCTGAAAAATCAACG
>DASQIU010000176.1:0-17196 GCA_035631395.1 Daejeonella sp.
TAATATAATTTTCTCCTATTTTAAAAAACTAAACACCACCAGATAAAAAATAATATTTTGTTAATTAATAGATTGCAAAATGAAAGTCATCAAAGCCCTACTTTCCCTACTTGTAGCCGCCGTATTAGTCATTACCTTAAATACCAAGTTAGGCGACATCCCTCCTTTGGCTAAGTTTCTGGATCCTTTTCATGGCTTCTGGAAAAATGCAGAAAGTAAAGACCCGGATTCCGAGAAAAACTTCCGCATAGAGGGACTAAAGGATGAGGTAGAAATGCGTTTTGACGACCAAATGGTCCCACATATTTTCGCCAAAAACAACTACGACCTATATTTTGCCCAGGGATATATTACTGCCAAAGACCGTTTATGGCAGCTGGATTTTCAAACCCGCTTTGCCTCCGGTCGTTTATAGGAGGTGGTAGGCCCCAAAGCCCTGGAACTGGACCGTTATCAGCGCCGTATGGGAATGATGTATGGGGCCGAAAACATGCTGAAGGTCATGGAAGCTGATCCGGAAATCAAAGAATCTGTAGAAGCCTATGCCGCGGGCATCAATGCCTATATCCGATCGTTAAACCCTGCCGATTATCCTATCGAATTTAAAATCCTCAATTATAAGCCGGAAGAATGGAAGCCCATCAATTCGGCCTTATTGCTCAAGCTCATGTCGGCCACTTTAGCAGGAGGTTCTAATGAGTATTATATGAGCAATATCTTAAATAAGTATGGCCCCGATGTAATTAAAGATCTGTTCCCGGATTATCATTAACGCGAAGATCCCATTATCCCGGTAGGTACGTCCTGGAATTTTAAACCTCTGCCTATCCCGGAGGCGGCACCGGTTTTAATGCAGGACAGCACTTTCCGGATTAAAACCCGCCAGAAAGAAGAAGGCATTGGCAGTAATAACTGGGCAGTATCGGGCGCTAAAACGACCAGTGGTTACCCGATGCTGGCCAATGATCCGCATTTGGAATTAACCCTTCCGGCCATTTGGTACCAAATTCAGTTGGCTTCTAATGATATGAACGTTTGTGGGGTGTCTATCCCCGGAGCCCCGGGCGTAATTATTGGCTTTAATAAAGATGTTGCCTGGGGCGTAACCAATGTGGGCGCCGATGTTTTAGACTGGTATCAGATCAAATTTAAAGATCGCAGCCGCAAAGAATATTGGTACGATAACCAGTGGAACCCGGTAAAAACCCGCATTGAACATATCCAGATCAGTGACGGAAGAACGGTTTTAGACACTGTGTATTATACTCATCATGGGCCGGTAGTTTATCTGGATAAACAAAAACCGGCCGATCTGGCTAAAGCGGCAAACGTTCCAACCGGTTATGCTTTACGCTGGGTCGCTCACGATCCATCCAACGATACCCGGACCTTCTATTTGTTAAACCGGGCCAAAAATTATGACGATTACCGCAAAGCGCTAACTTATTTTACGGCTCCGGCCCAAAACTTTGCCTTTGCCAGCGTAGATAATGATATAGCCATCACACCCAATGGCTATTTCCCCTTGAAATGGAAAGATCAGGGTAAATTCTTAATGGATGGCAGCAAGCCGGCCAACGACTGGCACGGACGCATTCCAGCCGACCAAAATCCAACAGTAAAAAATCCGCCCCGGCAATTTGTAAGCTCGGCCAATCAATTTGTCACCGACCAAACCTATCCTTATTATACCAATTGGGAGTATAGCGGATATGAACGTGGGCACCGCATTAACCAGCGCTTGACTGTAATGAGTCATAGCACGGTGGATAGCATGCAAAACCTGCTGAACGATAATTATAGCATTTTTGCCGGGAACATACTGTCCACCTTGATCAACGCTATTCCGCAGGAAAAACTAAATGCCAGCCAAAAAGAAGCCTATCAAGTGGTGAAAAAATGGAATAAGTTTTATAACGCTGGTGAAGTAGCACCTAGCATTTTTGAACTTTGGCAAAAGACCTTGGGCGATAAGATTTGGGAAGATAAGTTTGGTGATCCCAAAAATCCCATGCGCTATCCTTCCCGCGATCGCACTGTGCATTTACTACTTAATGAACCTAATTCTCCTTGGTTTGATAATACGCGTACCCCACAAAAAGAAACCCGCGATGATCTTATCCTGGCGGCTTTTACTTCTACGGTAGATAGCCTGGAACGAAAATTTGGGCCCATGGGCAATAACTGGAAATGGGGCAAAGTCAAAGACAGCCGGGTACCCCATTTAGCCAAAATTTCGGGTATGGGATCCAAATTTATCAACACCGGAGGCTCTAAAACGGCCGTTAATGCCATGAGTCAAACCCATGGCCCATCCTGGCGCATGGTAGTTGCTTTGGGCAAGGAGGTAAAGGCTTATGGCGTATTTCCGGGCGGGCAATCGGGTAATCCCGGCAGCTTCTATTATGATGACATGATCGACACCTGGACCGATGGCAAACTCAATGAACTGGTTTATCTAAAATCACCTCAGGAACGTTCTAAACGCATCATCATGAACTGGAAACTAAGTAAAAAATAATTAGGGCATTATAAGAGCCTATTTAATTTGCATCAAAAATAATTTATATGTCGTCCCGATGGAACTAAAATGTTTATGCTAATTCAATCTTCTATCCATATTACGTCCCGATGGGACTGTATTTTGCTCCATTAGGAGCTATATGTTAGTAGAAACTCCAAAAACAAGAACATATGAACCCCTTTAGGGGTGGCACAAACAATAGGAACAAAATTTAAACAGGCTCTAAAACGCAATTAAACATTATAAAAAACTCTAACCGTATCTTATGCTATTTATACTTATCGCCTTATTGGCATTGATTTTACAGTTTTTCTTACCCTGGTGGATTATTGCCCTGGTAGCTTTTGGTCTGGCGTTTTGGAAAGCCCGCAGCGGCGGACATGCTTTTGGACACGGATTTTTAGCCATTCTGGCACTCTGGATCATCATAGGATTAATCCAAAGTTTCCCCAACGAACATCTCCTGGCCAACCGGGTGGGCCAAATGCTGATGCTGCCCAATGCCAGTTGGAGCTGGATTTTGGTATTATTCATTACCGGAATTATTGGTGGCTTGGCGGCCGGATTTTCGGCTATGGCCGGATTTTATTGCCGCAGAGCGATGGTTAAATCCTGATATGAGGGGCTTTTGTATCTTTGTGCGTGAATAATCTTGACCCTAAGCGCATTTTTTCGATATCAAACCATTCTGAATTTACAGAGCTAAGCCTGGAAATATTTCGTTTTCAAAGTGTTAGCTGTCAGATTTATGCCGATTTTATAAAAAATTTAGGAGTTGATGCCCGGCAAATTAACCAGGTAAGCGATATTCCTTATTTGCCGGTAGAGTTTTTTAAAAGCCATACTATAAGTACTTCAACCAAGAAACCACAAATAGTATTCAGCAGCTCGGGAACTACGGGAATGCAGCAAAGTCAGCACCCGGTAATGGATGTTTCCATTTACGAACAGAGTTTCAGGAAGGGTTTTGAATTATTTTATGGCGATATTAAAAAATACGCTATTCTGGCTCTACTGCCTTCTTATCAGGAACGGGAAGGCTCTTCCTTAATTTATATGGTGGATGATCTTATCCGCCTTAGCGAAAATAAAAAAAGCGGTTATTTTCTATACAACCATGCCGAACTGGCCCAAACCCTTGAAGAGTTAAAGCAAAGCGAAACTCCGACCCTTTTATTGGGAGTAACTTATGCCCTGCTCGACTTTGCCGAAAGCCATACGGTAGAATTTCCAGAAATGATTGTGATGGAAACCGGCGGGATGAAAGGTAAAAGAAGGGAAATGGTTCGGGAGGAGCTGCACCAAATTCTTTGCGCCGGTTTTGGCGTTCCGTCCATCCATTCTGAATATGGCATGACCGAACTGCTCTCGCAAGCCTATTCTAAAGGCGCCGGACATTTCCATTGTCCGCCCTGGATGCAGGTAAGTGTACGTGATACTAACGACCCCTTACAACTTTTACCAAACGGTCAAACTGGCGGCATCAATATTATTGATCTGGCCAATCTTTATTCTTGTTCTTTTATTGCCACTCAGGATCTGGGCAAAGTACATCCTAACGGAAGTTTTGAGGTTTTAGGGCGATTTGACAACAGCGATATCAGAGGCTGTAATTTGTTGGTTCAATAACGTATTTCGTCTGTCGTCTATCGTTTTTCGTTGGCAGACGATGAACGATAGTCGAAAAACGATAGACGATCAACGAAAAGCGACCTTACTATTCTGCAATCAGCAAAAAGTAGTTTTTCTTTCCTTTTTGGGCCACTAAATATTTCCCGTTGATCAGATTCTCGGCATTGAACATCTGTCCAGGATCGGTTACTTTTTCTTTGTTAATAGAAACCCCGCCGCCCTGGATCATTTTACGGGCCTCCCCTTTTGATGGGAATACTGCGGTTTGATCTGCCAGTAAATCGGTAATGTTTATGCCGGCTGCCAGCTCTTCTTTAGGCAGAGCAAATTGAGGCACCCCATCAAAAACATCCAGAATTTCCGCATCATTCAGGCTATGTAAAAACTCTAAAGAACCATTTCCGAACAAGAAATCGGAAGTTTTCAAAGCCAATTGCAAGGCACTTTCAGAATGTGTCCGGATGGTTATTTCCTGGGCCAATGCTTTCTGCAGGATGCGCAAATGTGGCGCTTCCTGATGCTCCTGCTCCAGTTTTTCAATTTCTTCTCTAGATTTCAGGGTAAATATCCGGATCCAATTTTTAGCGTCATCATCGCTTGCATTTAACCAGAACTGGTAAAATTTATACGGAGAGGTTTTTGCCGGATCCAACCATACGGCGCCACCTTCGGTTTTCCCAAACTTGGTGCCGTCGGCTTTCTTGATCAAACTGGTAGTAATGGCATGGGCGCCACCACCACCAATACGGCGTATCAACTCCGTTCCGGTTACAATATTTCCCCATTGGTCTGAACCACCCATTTGCACATGGCAGTTTTTTTCTTTCCAGAGATAGTAAAAATCATATCCCTGCACCAGTTGGTAGCTAAATTCGGTAAAAGACATGCCGTTTTCTCCCTCCAGGCGTTTTCTAACCGAATCTTTGGCCATCATGTAATTTACCGTAATGTGTTTACCCACATCGCGAATAAAATCCAGGAAACTGAAATCCTTAAACCAATCGTAATTATTCACCATTTCGGCGCTGTTAGAACCGCAGTCGAAATCCAGGAATTTGCGCAATTGGTTTTCCAGACAGCTTACATTATGTCTTAATACTTCTTCCGATAACAAATTCCGCTCGGCCGATTTTCCTGAAGGATCGCCCACCATTCCGGTAGCACCGCCCACCAAAGCAAAAGGCTTATGACCGGCCCGCTGAAAATGGATCAGGGTCATGATCTGCGTTAAATGGCCCACATGCAAAGAATCAGCCGTAGGATCAAAACCGATATAACCAGAGGTCATTGTTTTATTCAGTTCTTCTTCAGTTCCGGGCATAATATCATGCAACATGCCCCGCCAGCGTAATTCTTCTACAAAGTTCATTTTATCAGATATGTTAGTCTGCAAAGATAGTAGAATTGATAAAATCAGCTTGCCCGCTTGTAGATTTCTACAACCTGATCAAGCATGCTTTTTAATGACTCAAACTAAATCCTTATTTTTCTAAAACTCTTAGCATTTTTTTGGTGTTCAAATTCTTAAGCAGTCTGCTTTTCTTTATGCCTTAGATTGATTATCTTATACAAAGAGTAACAGCGCATTTAAACCAGGACTATGAACTTTCTATCACATTATTATTTTGACCAAAATGCCACCGATCCTCACCTGGTGCTGGGCGCCGTATTGCCCGATCTGATAAAAAATGCGAATAAAACCTGGAACCTGCATCCCGAAAAAAAACAAGAACAATTTAGCGCTTCAGAAAAACTACAATCTATTTTAAATGGCTGGCAGCGGCACTTGGCCATCGATCGCTATTTCCATAATTCATCGTTCTTTAAAGAGCATACCCAAAGCTTAAAAGAAATGCTGCAACCTGCAATGCAGTCATCGCCGGCACGGCCCTCCTTTGTGGCACATATCAGCCTGGAATTACTACTGGACAACCTATTAATTACAGAAAAAACAATTGATGTAGCGCAATTTTATACTCATCTTCAAAGTTCAGACCGGATAACTATTATTCATTTTTTAGAGCTCAATGCCATCTCAGATGCTGACCGCTTTCTGCGCTTTTTTGACCAATTTTTAGAAGCCAATTATTTACATAGCTATAGCGAAGCCTCTCATATTATGTACGCTTTAAACCGGATCTGCATGCGCATCTGGGAAAATCCACTGAGCGAAAATCAACAGGAAGAGCTCAAGCAGATTTTGACAGCCTATCGCCAAACTTTAGCCAGCAACTATATGAGCATTTTCGAAGAAATAAACTATCAGCTTAACAAAGAGCTAATTACCAGCCAGGCCTAAAAATTTCTGTTTTAAGCCGGTTCCCTACCTGCCAATCTTTCTAAAAATCATATCTTCGTTTCATGTCGATTTTCGAGATTCAAGAACGTATGGATGCGCTGGTTGAAGAGCTTAACCAGCACAATTACAGATATTATGTACTGGCCCACCCGGCTATTTCAGACTATGAATTTGATAAAAAACTAACAGAATTGGCCGAGTTGGAACGGCAATATCCGGAATTTCTAAATCCCGACTCCCCCACCCAAAAGGTAGGCGGCCAGATTACCAAAGAATTTCAAACCGTAAAGCATAAATGGCCCATGCTATCTTTAGGAAATACCTATAATGAGCAGGATTTGAAAGATTTTGACGAGCGTGTGCGCAAAGCCATTGGCGATAATTTTGAATACGTTTGCGAGTTAAAATTTGACGGACTATCCATCAGCTTAACTTATGAAGATGGTAAACTGATCCGGGCAGTTACCCGCGGAGATGGCACCCAGGGCGATGAGGTAACTACCAATGTCCGTACCATTCAAACCGTACCTCACCGGGTAAAAGGCAATGGTTATCCAGCCAATTTTGAAATCCGCGGAGAAGTATTTATGCACCGGCCGGCTTTTGAACGCCTGAATAATGAACGTATAGAAAACAATGAAATTCCTTATGCCAATCCACGCAATTTTGCCTCGGGCACTTTAAAAATGCAGGATTCCGGGGAAGTTGCCAAACGCCCTTTAGATTGCTTTTTGTATTTTATTTATACCGGTAAACCGCTATACCGCACCCATTGGGAAAGCCTGGAGGCAGCCAAAGCCTGGGGCTTTCATATTTGCGAACATAGCCGTTTATGCACCAATATCAACGAAGTGTTGGATTTTATCCATTACTGGCAGCAAAAACGCTTTAAACTAAGCTATGATATTGATGGCATTGTAATTAAAGTTAACAGCTATGCCCAGCAGCAGGAACTTGGTTTTACGGCTAAATCTCCGCGTTGGGCCATCTCCTATAAATATAAGCCGCAAGAAGTAGAAACCGTTCTGGAGAAAGTAACCTACCAGGTGGGCCGTACCGGAGCGGTAACTCCGGTGGCCAATCTAAAACCGGTTTTGCTGGCCGGAACCACCGTAAAGCGGGCTACCCTGCACAATGCCAATGAAATAGAACGACTCGATTTGCATGAACATGACACCGTTCTGGTTGAAAAAGGTGGAGAAATAATCCCTAAAATCATTTCAGTAAATACCGGTAAACGAAAAGCGGATGCGAAAAAAATCATTTACCCGGAAACCTGCCCTGAATGCGGAAGCAATTTAATCAGACAAGAAGGCGAAGCGGTACATTATTGTCCCAATGATGAAGGCTGCCCGCCGCAAATAGTTGGCAAAATACAGCATTTTATTAGTCGCAAAGCGATGAATATTGAAGGTTTAGGCTCTGAAACGGTAGAAACTTTTTATCGACAAGGCTTTATCTCCCACCTCAGCGATTTATATATTCTGCACGAAAAAAGCGACCTGTTGAAAACCCTGGAACGTTTTGGTGAACGCTCTATCACTAACATGCTGGATGGGATTGAAAAATCTAAGCAAATGCCTTTTGAAAAGGTACTGTTCGGCCTGGGAATCCGTTATGTTGGCGAAACAGTGGCCAAAAAATTAGTGGCACATTTCAAAAACATCGACAGCCTGATGAATGCCAGCTTTGAAGAGTTAACTTCGGTAGAAGAAATTGGCGAACGGATTGCTGAAAGCCTGATTGCATACTTTAAAGAACCTCGCCATCTGGAAGAGATTGGAAAACTGCGTTTGCACGGTCTGCAATTTGAAACAGACAATGTGGTTTTAGAATTGCAAAGCAATAAGCTGGAGGGCAAAACCTTCATTATTTCGGGTGTTTTTGGCCAGCACAGTCGAGAGGAACTGAAAGAACTTATTGAAGCACATGGCGGCAAAATTTTGAGCAGCATCTCTGCCAAACTCAACTTTTTGGTTGCCGGCGATAATATGGGGCCTTCCAAATTAGAAAAAGCAACCAAACTGAATATCCCCATTATTTCTGATGAGGAATTGCTGGCTATGATTCAATAATTTTTGCGGAGTGTGGCACAAATTTTGAAAATTATTGCACACAAGCCTTTCATCTAATGTTTAGCTTTGCAGGATTATTCTTAACAGATTTAAATGGAAAAGTTTCATGGAACCGGCGTTGCCCTGGTAACACCTTTTAAAGCCGATAGCTCGGTTGATTTTCCCGGGCTCGAGTCGGTAATTGAACATACTATAACCGGAGGCGTTGAATATCTGGTTTCTCAGGGAACCACTGGCGAATCGGCCACTTTAACTTTAGAGGAAAAAAAAGCCGTTTGGAACTTTACCGTAGAAACCGTGGCCAAAAGAGTGCCTCTGGTAGCAGGTATTGGCGGAAACAATACACAAGAAATTGCAGAAAGCCTAAAGCATTTTAATCCTGAAGGCTTTGATGCGATCCTCTCTGTGAGCCCCTATTATAATAAGCCCACACAAGAAGGAATTTACCAGCATTACAAGGTGCTTGCTCATACTTCACCTTTACCACTTATTCTCTATAATGTACCCGGACGTACCGGCAGCAATATTACGGCCGAAACCACCCTTCGCCTGGCGCATGATTTTAAAAACATCATCGGCGTTAAAGAGGCTTCCGGCAATTTTGACCAGTTTAATCAAATCATTAAAAATAAGCCGGAAGGATTTTTATTCATTTCGGGCGATGACCCCATTACTCTGCCATTAATTGCTATGGGCGCAGCTGGCGTTATCTCTGTAGTGGGAAATGCGCTTCCGCGGATGTTTTCAACCATGGTACGCATGTGCTTGGATGGTAAATTTATTGAAGCCCAACCGCTTCATTACAGCATGATCCAGTTTACCCATTTGCTTTTTGCTGAGGGAAACCCCGGAGGAGTAAAAGCCGCCTTAAAACTGCTGGATATTTGCGGAGACAGCCTAAGATTACCTCTGGCCAATGTGGGCAACCAAACGTATGAGAAAATAGCCCAGGAACTGCAAAAATTGCACTTAATTAAGCACTAAGGATAGTTTTTGCTCAAAGTTTCCTGAATATTTCAGAATGTTCGTTTGCGTAATCCAAAAATCCGTTTAATTCCAAATTCAGATGAAAACAAAAAAAGCTGTCCTTTGCAAAGACAGCTTCTAGTTCTTAGCCAGAAAAATTATTTTTTCTTTTCAGCTTCTTTGTTTTTCATTTCTTGAACTTCCAGGCGGATAGCTTGAGCCAGATTTTTCAAATCCTGCATACCTTTTCTTACACGGGTACCGGCAGCGCTGTTAGCTTTGTTATAGAACTTGTCTGCATCAGCTTCTAATGACTCAAATAATTGTTTTGCTTCAATAAATTTTTTCATTTTGTTTGCTCCTTTTAGTTGTTGTAAGGTGTTAGTTTTAACTTTATATTACTAATGTAGAATCTTTTTCCGGAAAAAAGAATTTTTGAAAAAATAAAAATCCGGTCTTTTTGGCGTTTTTTTCCACATTTAGGCCATTTTTTAACATCTACAGACTAAAGTTATATTGTTTCAACCTGAAAACCAACTATTTGCAAATAAAAATAAATAAAAAACGCCCTTTAGAGGGCTCTAAAGGGCGTTTTTTACAATTTAACAAGAAAATTAAGCGCTGGCCAATTTTGGCTCCTTATAAAGTCCTTTTTTTAACTTATCAGAAACTTCACTATAAGCGTCCAAGGTGCGCTGAACATCCTGCATGGTATGCAAGGCCGTAGGAATCAAACGTAGCATGATTAAACCTTTCGGGATAACCGGATACATAACGATAGAGCAGAAAATACTGTAATTTTCACGCAGGTCCATAGTAATAGCTGTAGCTTCAGAAAGATCGCCTTGTAAAAATACAGGGGTAACCATGGTATCGGTAATACCAATATCAAAGCCTCTTTCTTTTAATCCGCTTTGCAAAGCTCCGGCAACAGCCCAAAGCTTTTCACGCATTTCAGGCTGGTTTTTTAGCAGCTCTAAACGTTTGCGTAAGCCAATAACCATAGGCATTGGCAATGATTTGGCAAAAGTTTGAGAACGCATATTATATCTCAGGAAATTAGTAATTTCTTCGGTAGAGGCAATAAAAGCACCGATACCGGCCATAGATTTGGCGAAGGTACCAAAGTAAATATCCACTCCATCCACACAATTCTGTGCCTCGTGAGTACCAGCTCCGGTTGCTCCCATGGTTCCGAAACCGTGAGCGTCATCAATTAATAATCTGAAATTGAATTTAGCTTTTAAATCGGTAATTTCTTTGAGTTTACCTTGAGCACCAGACATGCCGAATACACCTTCGGTAATTACTAAAATTGCGCCTCCGGTATTTTCAACCCAGCGTTTAGCACGCTCCAGTTGTTTTTCCAGATTCTCTATATTGTTATGAGTATAAACAAAACGTTTACCCTGATGCAAACGAACTCCATCAATAATACAAGCATGCGATTCAGCATCGTACACAATTACATCATGACGGTCAACCAAAGCATCAATGGCCGACATAATACCCTGATATCCGTAATTTAAAAGAAAAGCATCTTGTTTGCCCACAAACTCGGCTAAATCCTTTTCTAAAGCCTCATGATGATTGGAGTTACCAGACATCATACGGGCACCCATTGGGTAAGCCATACCAAAATCAGCAGCGGCCGCGGCATCTGCTGCCCGTACTTCCGGATGATTGGCCAAACCCAGGTAATTATTTAAACTCCATACCAAATGATCTTTACCACGGAATTTCATATGTGGGGCTATCTCGCCTTCTAACTTAGGGAAAGCAAAATATCCATGGGCCATTTTTTGATGTTGACCCAGTGGCCCCATATTTTTCGAAATTTTATCAAATAAATCCAAATTGCGATATTTTTAAAAGGTGTTATTATCAGATTGCAAAGTTAACTTTTACATGGCTGATTATCAATATCAGTCTTAAACCGTTTTGAAATATGGTTCAGAACAGGCTTAAATTGAAAGGAAAAAGCCTTTATTCCGATGGAACAAAGGCTTTTTATGATAATTTTTAATCTACATTATCATGTAGAAAAGAGTTGTTCGGTCTGATTTCAGTGATACCATCATCAGTAGATAAGGTAAATCTGGAAACCTGCGACTCTGAAGAATGCGGAACCTGCTGCAAGGCCATTTGTTTGCGCTTGTAAGCCGGCTCATTTTCCAGCTCCTGCAATCCGTTGGCGGTTCTGAGTTTCATGCTTAGATCTTTTAAGCGCAGAATACGTTCTTTTGACTTACGCAGTTGTTCTTCAATAGATTCATCCGTTTTATGCTCATCCGGATTATGGAAAGCCTGAGGCGCCTGAACGGGCTCCGGCTGCCGATTCGTATTAGAATCCGGTGTAAATGAGTTTTCGCGTACAGGCTCGTTATAGAAGTTTGCAGATTCAACTACTTTCATCTCCATTTGTGGAGCTGGGGGAGTTGGTTTTTCTGGTTCTTCTTCAGTTAATATATGACGTATTATTTCTGGAGCAGCTACCTTTTCTTCAGCCTGAGGGTTGCCATTATTTTGGAAATATCCTCCAAACAAATCGGCCTGGCTTTCTTTCAGTACCGGTTCTGAAGAGTTGGTAACCTCTTCTTTTTTAGTTTCGATAAATGAATTGGAATTTACAGGTTTAACCAAAGGAGCATTATCCGGGGTTAAAACAGAAACTTTGCGCTGCTGGCTTTTTTCAACCGCCCGCTCTTCAGTGGTTTGGAAACCGGTGGCAATAATGGTTACAGATATTTTTTCTCCCAAAGATTCATCGGTACAATTCCCCCAGATTAAATCGGCAGCTAAACCGGCTTTTTCCTGGATATAATCAGTAATTACTGTTACCTCATCCATGGTTACTTCACTGGTTCCGGAGCTGATATTCAATAGAATATAACGGGCGCCTTCAATCTCGCTATCTTTTAATAGCGGAGAAGCCAGGGCGCCTTTAACGGCTTCCAAAGCCCGGCCTTCACCTTCAGCAGCAAAACTACCCATGATAGCCACACCGCTATCTTTCATCACAGTGCGTACATCTTTAAAATCCACGTTCATATACCCGGGAATGGTAATGATTTCGGCAATGCCTTTAGCCGCTGTAGATAAAATATCGTCAGCTTGAGAAAATGCATCCCCTAAGGTTAGGTTTCCAAAAATTTCGCGTAAACGATCGTTTGATATTACCAGGTAAGAATCTACATATTTCTTGAACTCGTCTAAGCCTAACTCAGCCTGATTCTTCCGGCGTTTTCCTTCAAAAGAAAAGGGCGTGGTTACAATACCTACGGTTAATATATCCAGTTCTTTGGCGGCTTTGGCAATAATGGGGCTGGCTCCGGTACCGGTACCGCCACCCATTCCGGCGGTAATAAACAGCATTTTGGTATTGCTGCCCAGCATTTGTTTAATGTCCTCTATATTTTCTATCGCAGAGTTTTTACCTACCTCCGGAATCGAACCTGCTCCCATCCCTTCGGTTAAACTGGCGCCCAATTGTACTTTATTAGGAATAGGGCTCAGTTCTAAAGCCTGAGCATCTGTATTACAAATAATGAAGTCAACACCAGTAATTCCCTGACGATACATATGGTTTACGGCGTTCCCACCACCGCCACCAACACCAATCACTTTAATGATTGATGATTTTTCTTTGAGCATTTCAAACTGCATAACCTTAATAATCAGCGAGGTAAATTTTATCTTTATACAGACAATTCCTCAGGTAATAATAAATAAATTTCCACAGGCGTTTTCCACATTTGTTAACTATGTGGAAAAGTTTTCATTTGTTGAAAAATACTACCGGATATAATCTTCATCTTTTATATCATCCTTGATAAACTTGGCACCGGTTTGCAGCAGTTTATCAAATAAGCCGAAGCTTTTCCGGCTCTTTTCAGCCGGAGTAACTTTCTCGGTAATGGCCGGACCTTTAGCCGATTCTTCCATCTGCTCCACTTTTTGAATGCCTTTAATCAACAAACCAATACTGGTTGCATACATTGGGCTTTTCAACTCATCGTAAACAGTTTTAGTCAGAATTTCATTTTTGGCCAGATGCTCATTGGGATAACCTATACGTGCATCCAAACCGGTAACATATTCTACCAGTTGAGCAAGATGTTTCAACTGGGCGCCGCCTCCGGTAATGACGATACCGGCAATCAGTTTCTTTTCGTATCCGGATGATTTGATCTCGTAATAAATATGTTCGATAATCTCTTCCATACGGGCTTGGATTACAAAGGCCAAATTTTTCACCGAAATTTCCTTGTGCTCGCGGCCACGTAAACCGGGAACACTAATAATTTCATTATCCTTATTTTCTTCGGCCAAAGCGGAGCCAAAACGAGTTTTCAGAGATTCGGCCTGGTTGCGCATTACAGAACAACCTTCCCGAATATCTTCTGTTACGGCATTACCGCCGAAAGGAATAACCGCAGTATGGCGGATGATCCCTTCATGGAAAATGGCCAAATCTGTTGTACCACCACCAATATCCACCAAAACCACACCGGCTTCTTTTTCCTCATCGCTCAACACCGATTCTGATGCCGCCAAAGGTTCCAATATTAACTCCTGCGCTTCTAAACCGGCATTACCAACGCATTTCAAGATATTTCTAACGGCACTTACGTGACCGGATATAATATGAAAATTAGCTTCTAAACGCACTCCAGCCATCCCGATAGGATCTTTAATGCCCGGTTCATTATCTACCGTAAATTCTTGCGGCAGCACATGAATAATTTCTTCGCCCGGAGGCATTACCAGCTTATACATATCTTCAATCAACTTGTCGATATCTTTACGCTGGATTTCGGTATTTAAATCTTTACGAGTTAAAATTCCGCGATGCTGCAAGCTTTTAATATGCTGGCCGGCAATACCTACATTCACGATTTTAACGTCTACATTAGATTGAGAACCGGCTTCCTCTACCGCCTGTAAAATCCCCTGAACGGTTTTTTGAATATTAGTCACTACTCCGCGGTTTACTCCGGAGGAAACAGCTTTACCAATACCCAGCATCTCGATTTTACCATGCTCACTACGGCGCCCCACCGTTACACAAATTTTGGTGGTGCCGATATCTAAGCCAACTACAATGGGAGAACTTTTGCTAGTAGTAGTCATTTTTTCCATATTATCAATGCGCTAATTTTTTATTATATCCTGAATTCTTTCTTTCAAACTATCTGCAGACTGTTTATCCTGTGCGCTTTGCCTGCTATTTTCAGCGCCAGCCGTTTTAGCCGTCAGTGGATTTTTTTCACCAATTACCTGATTGGTAAATTTGATATTAATGGTTTTATAAGCATCCCAACCCACCTTAGGAAGGGCATTTTTATAAAAAAAGTACAGGTTTTCAAATTTAACCTGCAAGGAATCCGCGTTGCCTAAAATAATTTTTTGGTCGCCAACCCGCGGAGTCAGCTCGATCTCTCCCACTGAGTTTACATACAACTGTTCAATCTGATGGCGCCATAAAGTATCTTTCTCAATAAACTTGGCCGTTTGGAACAAATCCTTCGCTAACTTGCTTCGCAAGGTATCTACCCGACCGGAGAAAACCTCCTGGATAAATCCATTGGCTACCGGCACATTGGCCGTAAAATTATCAGAAATTGGAATCTTATAACCGTTTTTATCGATATAAAAATCCTGGTTTCCCATATTAAAAATGCGGATGATGGGTTCCCGCTGGCGTATTTGCACCCGGATAATGCCATTCATATCGGCATAAACCTTAGCAAATTCAATAAACGGATTGGCCTTCAAATCATCTTCCAACCTCTGGATATTAATTTTACGAAGCTCTTTTCCTAACAAACTCCGCCCATTATTGGTTAAAATTCGGTCAACCTCGGTACGTTCAATAAAGTTATTACTGCCCGGAATATAAACTTTCACATCCTTGCACAACAGGGTAGATTTTTCGGTCGAGATAAAACTCATTAATACCACCAAACCGCCTAAGCTAATGATCCAGGCAAATGCGTAAAAAACAGCTTTCCAATTTATCCGCTTAAGCATTCTCCAAAATATTTTTAAGAGGTTTCACCAAAGTATCAATATCTCCCGCCCCTACTGTTAAAAGCAATTCAGGTTTTTCGGCTTCCACCAGATCCAGCACTTCCTGTTTTCCTAATTTCTTCTTATCAGCGATGCTTACTTTATCCAAAATCATCTCTGAGCTAACTCCCGCTATAGGCAATTCTCTGGCAGGATAGATATCCAGCATAATCAGCTCATCAGTCAGCGATAAAACTTCCGCAAAGCCATCAGCAAAATCGCGGGTACGCGTGTACAAATGTGGCTGAAAAACAGTCGTCAGTTTCTTATCCGGAAACAAGGTTTTTACCGCCTGAATACAAGCCCGCAACTCTTCCGGAAGATGAGCAAAATCATCAATATAGATATGCGAAGTACTTTTAACTATATATTCAAAACGACGTTTTACTCCTTTAAAACCAGCCAAAGCCCGTATAATTTTATCCGCCGGAATACCCAGCAAAAGAGCTATTTCTATAGCGGCAAGTGCATTCTCCACATTATGCAAGCCCGGCAAACCCGATTGAATATCCGTTATACCAGTCAAGGGATCTTTAAAATCAAAATAAAAATTCCCCTCGTCAACCCGAATGTTTAACGCCTGGATATCGGCGTTTTTCTCTGCCGAATAAGTTATTCCACCTTTCAAATCCAAACCTTGCTTATGAAGCAGCTTGCCCTTATTTTTTAGCTGCAAAGCAAATAATTGGAATGATTCTTTAAAATGTTCCTTATCTCCGTAAATATCCAGATGATCGGCATCCATCGAGGTAATTACCGTAATATCGGGGTGCAAAGTTAAAAATGAACGGTCATATTCATCGGCTTCTACTACCAGCGTATTGTTATCGCCAAACAAAACATTGGAGCCATAATTGGTAGCAATACCGCCCAGAAAAGCCGAACAATCATAGCCGCTATCTTTTAAAATATGCGCCACCATACAAGATGTGGTGGTTTTACCATGTGTGCCCGCTACCGCGATGGTAAACATGCCTTTGCTGAGAATACCCAATACTTCTGAGCGTTTTCTCAAAGCAAAGTTCTTGCTTTTGAAAAAATTCAGAATGGCCGAATTGGCCGGTATAGCCGGAGTATAAATAATTAAGGTATGATCATCATTCTGATGGAATCCTGCAGGAATATCCTCAATTTCATCTTTAAAAACAATGGCAATATCTTCACTGATCAGTGCATCGGTTAAAGCCGTTGCAGTTTTATCATAGCCGCAAACCACACAACCGCGTTTTTTAAAATAACGAGCCAGGCCGCTCATACCGATGCCGCCGATGCCAATTAAATATACCCGATTGATGTTTGCTAATTCCATATTTTCCGCTATCGCGTTGCTCTTAATTTTTTGTTCTTTTACTTTGCTATTTTTAAAACCTCCCGTGCAATTACTTCATCGGCATCTGGGAGCGCCATTTTCCCAATATTTTCGCCTAATTCTTTGCATTTAGCCGGGTTATTCACCAGGCTTAAAGCCATATCCACCAATTCCCGGTTAGCAACACTGTCGCCTACCAATATTGCTGCACCATTTTCAACCAAAGCCATCGCGTTTTTAGTCTGATGATCTTCGGCCACATTGGGCGAAGGAACTAGAATAACCGGTTTTTTCACCATGCATAATTCGGCAATGGTTC
>DASQIU010000177.1:0-15848 GCA_035631395.1 Daejeonella sp.
TTTTCCCCTTACCTAAGGCGCTTTGCTCTTTAGGCAAGGGATCCAGAAAAGATTGAAAAACTTTCTTTGCAGGGCAAGAGCCTAACAATAAAAACATTAAGATCAGGCCAAAGCCGGTAATTGACCTTAAATTTTCAGAAAAATTTTCAATGATTTTCAATTAAAAATGGATTATATGAAGGACAAATTAGCTTTTTTAATGATAAAAAAGCTAATTAAGTGTACTTTTCAATAACCTGCTTCAACTGAGCCGCCTGCATCACTCCCGATTGCCGCCACTTGGTTTCCCCGCCTTTAAACAGAATGAGGGTTGGTACGCCCTGAATATTATAAGAGCTGGCCACTTTGGGGTTTCTATCTACATCTACTTTCAGGATAGTTACTTGATCGCCCACCATACCTTTTAATTGCTCCAAAATGGGAGCCATCATTTTACAGGGACCACACCATTCTGCCGAAAAATCTACCAGAACCGGTTTTTCAGAATTGATAATTTCAAAAAAAGTTGACATATCGTTTTTATTTAAATCTCACTAATTATACAAATTAGACGAATTTTCACTAATTCTAATTGCATGAATTGCACAAATTAGACGAATTTTAACAATTCTTCAATTCGCCCGAATTTGCTTAATTCGTGAAATTCGTATCATTTTGTTTTTATCTCTTCAAATTCAACCTCATCGCTGGCAGCAGAATTACTTTTTCGAGGTTCAATTCCACAACCAGCCGGACCACAGCAAGCCGCATTAGCCAGGGCCTGAAAAAGAAACAAACCGGCCATCAAACCCAATAAACCATTTTGCAGCTCATAAGCCTGAAAAGCGATAAATAATCCGATGGCTAACCTCAGCCATCTCATAAAATGCCAGTTACTGAATATTGTTCTTTTAAGTGTTTCCATAACAGTACAAAAATCCATAAAAAAAACATGGAAGATAGTGACATTAGTCACCAAGAGAATTAACATCCCGAATTGCAGTAATTAAGCGAATTTGCACTAATTTTTTCTCAACAATGGACGATAGACAATAAACGGAAAGACAAGAATTCTAAACCCTAAACGCCTAAACTTCTAAACTAATCCTATTTAGAAATTCGTGCGTATTCGCTTAATTCGTGCAATTCGTATCTTATTTAATCCACTCAATATAATTCCGGTTCAGCAGCAAATCGCCCCTTTGTTCCATTTTCTTTAATAAACGAGAAATTACCTCCCGGGATGAATTGAGGTCATTGGCTATTTCCTGATGGGTAATATTCAGTTGTCTGGTTTTCAATTTTTCATATTGATGTTTCAGATAAAACTCCAAACGTTCATCCATTCCTTTAAAAGCAATATGATCAATCATCTGCAGCAACTCTTCGTAGCGGGAGCGGTAAGTTTCAATCACAAAATAATACCAGGTTTTATAATCCCGCATCAACTCATCCATCAACGGAATGGGAATTAATAAGGCAACCGTATCCTCGATGGCTTTGGCGGTAATTTCACTGGTTTCTTGCTTGGCGGCGCAGATCATGGAAAGTGCACAGGCATCTCCCGGTTGAATATAATACAAGAAAAACTCCTCGCCTTCGTCTCCCTGCCTATACAATTTTACACGACCTTCCACAATCAGCATGGTTGAACGGAAAAACTGGCCGGTTTGCATCAGAATTTCTCCAGCTTGAAAGCTTTTTAATGTGCAATTGGCTATTAGTTTTTCTTTTAGAGCAGGCTCAAACTGAGGGAAAAGTTTATGGATGTATTGGGAAATTGTTGGTTGATTATCCATAGTCAAAGCTATAACAAATATCAACATATCAGTGCCACGAATTGCACGAATTAGACAAATTTTCAACTACTTTTTCAATACTTAAGAATTCGCTTAATCGTGAATTTTTCAAGAATCTTGCTGTCCAAATTTATAATTCCGAAGACCTATCCCTGGTTTTTGAACTACTTTAGCCGAAAAATTCTCAAAGCTATAATTTGGATGAAAACTAAAACCGGATTAAAAATCCTATGCTAGGTCTACCGAATTGCAAATTCGGAAGAGCGGGCTACCTTTCAACTCGTAAGAATTGCTTAATTCGTAGAATTCGTGCCTTTTAATGTGCACTTCCAAAACCTTATCTCGGATTAATAATCTATGATAGGCCTTCCGAATTGCAAATTCGGAAGAGCGGAGTGTTATTGTTGCTTCATCCATTTAAGCGCTGCAACTACCTTGGCATCCATGGATAGATTCTTAAAATTATCACCTTCGACAATTGTAAGATCCGGAAAAATATTATCCCTGTAGATCCTCCCTTTACGATCGGCGATGATACTAGCCGCAACAGCAAGTGTATTCTTGCCTAAAGTGAAACGCAAATTCATAGTAGTAAGTCCAGCAGTGGGTTCTCCAATAAATAATGTTTTCGGTCTGCCTTTCAGTGCAACTGCCATCATTTCACCCGCACTGGCCGTAATAGGGCTCGTCAGTATTACAATTTTAAGTCCACTATTGGGTTTGCAGCGATTGTAAATTTGGTTTCGTCCATATGATCCATCGTGCACAGTCCATTTTTGAAATACTTTTTTATCAAGATTCATATTCGATCCAAAATATCGTGCTCCATATACTTGGTTCAATCCTGAAAATAATGGATATATGCTCCCTCCCTGGTGCAACCGAAGATCTATAACCAGTCCTTTCAATGTTTGAAGTCCGAGGCTGCATAAACTATCCTGATAACGCTGACAGTTTTGGCTATCGTACCGCTCGTCTGGCGGTAGAAGAATGTAACCGTAACCGTCTTCTAGGAGTTTTGTCGTTAAAGTCACTTTGTCGGGCTGATTTTCAGGTACTCGCAGTTGGTTTACCCATGACCGATCCATGCCAAGTCTTTCCCCATTATAAAAAAAAGCGCCATGCTTATCACCAATCGTTGTAAATATCAGTCTTACCTTGTCCTTGAAATCAGCTTCAGTAATTGTACGACCACTATAATTGAACACCTTATGCTCCAATTCGTCCCAGTTTACCGACGTTCTAAAAACGGAGTTTTGCTTCACTTTAACAAAAACTTCTCGTAGTGTTGCGGATAAACTATCTGTTTCACTGGACTGCCGCCGACTAAAAGAGGGCTGTGTAGTAAATAGAAGAGAAATTAGAAGAAAGGTTATGATCCGCATGTAAATCTCAGTGTAAGGGCGTTTAAATTTTTATTAAATATATAACATTTCAATAGTACCGCTATTCAAATCTATGCAAATTTAGAGGCCAAGGTAGCCATCAAATCAGCCAAGGCACAATCGACAATACAAGAATTGGAGGTCAATAGGCCTACCAGTAAGTGTCTAGAGAATTAGATAATCAATTAAGGAAGTGTGGATAAAGTTTTTGCGGGAGCGTACCATAACCATGAAGTTGAAGCTTTAGCATATTGGCACATTTATGACATATCGAATTAGACGAATTTTCTCCAATTTCCCCTTTTCAATTCGTAAGAATTCGCCTAATTCGTGAAATTCTTGTTTTTCAATCTTTCTTCCCGTCCAAACCAGCCTTTACCCGCTGATACATACTCCTTTCATCCAGCGCTTTTTCCAGCTCGGTAATGATGAGTAAAATATCGTGGCTGGCCTGATCAATCCAAAGCCTGTTTTCTTCTTTGATCACTTTTAAAACAGGATCTATTTGTTGAAGCAGTTTCTTGCCTTCCGGACTCAAGGACACCAGTCGCCTGCGGGCATCTTTTTTATCGGTAAACGCGATGATCAATTGGCGTTTTAAAAGCTGATCGACAAACTGGACGACAGCCGGGTGGCTAAGCTGTAAGGAATCGGATATTTCGGTAATACCCAATACCTTTTCTCTTTTCAGCAATTCCAGAATCAAATACCATTTTGCTTCAAAATCGACATTCAATTCCTTATAGATTTTACTAATATCCTGAGAAAGGCGCTCGCTAAGCCGTTTTAAACGGGTAGCAAGCGCCAATTCTGCCAGTTCTTGTACCAAATTCATAGTTGCAATTTAGCAATTCTATGCAATGGACCTAATTTGCTCTACGCTTCTCCTCTTCGGCCCCACCGTTTCTTTTGCGGGCGCCAGCAACCTGCGATTTACCAAAGCGATAGCTAAAACTGATGGTTCCTACGCGGGTATCGCGGTTTTGCGCAAAAGTTTCTCCGTAGCCACTCAAAAGAGTTACCGCATTGGTGGCATTGGTAAAAAACACATCGCTCACATTTAGCTTTAATGAAGCTTTTTTATTCAGAAACTGTTTTTGAACGCCAACTCCCATAGACCAAACCGGATCAATTTCCAGGAAACCATAGGTAGATTTACTTTGATAATTAGCATTTATTTCGGCAGTGGTACTTCCATTCAAAATGAGCGTATTATTGGTATTGAAGTTGAAAGTCAGCTTGCCGGCATTGATATTGGTATTAGCCAGATTTCCACTGTATTTGCCATAATAAAGCAAAGCGTTATTAGTGCTATTAAACCATTTTCCAATACTCAGAGGGAAACCAAAACTGGCATTGTAATAATCATATTGCGCCAGATTCCGGCCGGTTTGAAGTACCGTATTGGGCTCCTTATCCGGAGATAATACAATCAGAATATTATCATTGGTATGGCTATAGCCGATTTTACTGGTGTATTTTTGATTTAGTGTATAAGTTAATTCAAACGAGTTAGTGAGTTCAGGTTTTAAAAATGGATTTCCGGAGGATGAGGTTGCCGGATCTAAAAATGCCTTAAATGGATTTAGTTGGCGATAAGAAGGACGGTCGATTCTTCGGCTAAGCGATATTCCGAGGTCCTGATTTTCATTAAATTTATAACCCATATATCCGCTCGGAAAAAGCTGTGTATAATTTCTATCAAATGATGAATTATCTATTAACTGAAGTCCGTTGGCAATGGTATTTTCTAGCCTTAATCCAAACTGAAGACTCAATCTTTCCCATTTTTTGGATCCATTGATATAAGCGGCATTGATGTTTTCCTGGTATATAAAATGGTTGCTTTTGCCCTCGTCCAGCACATTTCCGCCATTACTTTGGTCGAAAAATTGAACATCATTATCCGACTTTACCCAGCTACTTTTAAAACCCGCTTCCAAACGAGCATCCCAGGCCTTAATAGGCTGACTGTAATCTACCTTAACCGAATTAATTTGCAACTGGCCGGAAAGATCTCCTAACAATTGATAGGGAGTTCGTGTAGGGTTTTGACTCAGATCATAATAACTGGTCAGATAATTCTGCATCTCCCCTGATTTATAATTGGCATGATCCAAATCGGCACTTAGCTCTTTACCGGTTGAATCCAGAGTTTGTTTATAATTCAGGTTATAACTGGTGTTGCTACGATCTGGAGTATTCTTTCCGGAAGTAATAAAAGAACCGGTGTTTTGCGCCGATGAATTGAAAGATTGCGCCCGACTATCAGAAAGTACATTTCCATGAGTAAAAATGCCATTGGCTGCAAAACCAATGCTTGCTTTTGGACTTAAAGAATAATCTGCACCCAATCGTGCATTATGATTATTGAAAGCGTACTTGAAATAGTTTTCATAATTATTTCCTCCGGTAAGTTGTCCGCTAGCGGTATAGAAATTCCGGAAGATATTCAAATCGTTAAAATCAGACCGGTAGCCATAATTATAAGAACCAAAAATATTCAGGTTTTTAGAACGGCTATTCAGGTTAACAGATGGGTTCAATTTGGAGTAAATGCCTTGTCCATAACTTAATGTCAAATTTCCATTGGTGCCTACGTTATTTCCCTTTTTCAATTTAATATCGATGATGCCCGAATTACCGGAAGCATCATATCGGGCAGAAGGATTAGTGATCAGATCTATTTTATCAATCTCTCCGGCCGACATGCTTTTAAGCATATGGGCCAGATCCTGTCCCGACATGTGGGTCAGTTTCCCATTAATCATCACCTGTACCCCCTGCTTTCCACGCATGGCAATATTCTCATTCTGATCAATGGTAATGCCGGGCGCCTTTCCCAAAACTTCCAGCGCCGTACTACCTACTGCCGTAATAGAATTAGCCACATTAACCACTGTTTTATCATACAACTGCTGCACCAGCGGTTTGGCGGCGGTTATCACCACTTCTTTCAAGGCGTTTTCTGCACGCACCAGGTTGATCTTACCCAGATCCAAATCTTTTGAAAGCCAAATGGTATCTGACTGGTATTTGATAAAACTTAAACTTTGAGTATGCAAAAGATACTTGCCCGCTGGAATATTCTCCAGCGCAAAATTTCCAGAAATATCTGCAAACTCAATCTTAACCAGGCTTTTATCGCTTGCTCTTAATAGCTGAATGGTTACATCATCCAGATTTTTAGCCTCAGTGCTGCTTAATACTCCTTTAACCCGGTAAGAGTTTTTGGACTGGGCAAAACTATTATTTATGTAAGCACTTACATAAATAAGGCAGATACAGAAATATTTAATCTTGGTTTTCATATAAATTTTACGTTAAAAGTGATTTTTGATTTTTCCATTAGACGTACAAGCCAGGACTTTGTTGCACGTTGAATTGTTAAAAAAATGTTAAACTAATGGTGAAGTATTTTCCAGCCTGCTAACCAGTTGTAATTATATTTTACAGTAAGCTGCATCAATAAAATTTGCATATTCTCCAGGGTTCTGCTAACGGTCAGATCACCTGCTATAATTGGATTAAAACCAATGTTGCTTACCAATTCCGCAACGGTTTTTACAGCCTCCTCATCATTACCTGCAATAAAAGAATCCACCTGCTTATCCGCAATAACAGGTTGAGCAAAATCAGCAGCAAACGTGGTATTGAATGCTTTTACCACTTTTGCTTCCGGGAGCAATTTTTGCAATTCTTCTGCTGCACTTGTGCCAGGAGCAAGTACCGATCCGCTCATTGTATTATTTATAGGGTTGGCAATGCTGATCACAATTTTCCCTTTGGCAAACTGACTAATTCCCGGCGCTATTTCCGCCTCAGCAGCATAAGGAACCGCAAGAATGATAATATCCGGTTTCCAGCGGTTATCATTCAATGAAGCCATAGCTTCAGCATCAGCTTCGATATGGCCGGTTAAAATTTCAGATTGCAAACTTTTTAAGGCTCCTGAGTCATTTGAAACTAACAAAAGTCGGTACGGATTTTTTGCCAGGCTTTTAGAAATTGCAGTGCCCATATGGCCGGTTGCGCCAAAAATGGCAATGGTTAATTTTGTTTCCATAATAATTCTTTCGGCAAAGCTTTATTGCGTTTATTTAATTACCCCCATTTGCTTCAAATAGGTTTGATTATCCCAGAATAATGATTCTTCAGTCATCACGCCATTTTTCCAATGGCCAACGGTACACATGTTTATTTTAAACGCTTTCCCGGTAGGCTGAATAACCTGACCATTTCCCATAGGCATAGGTTTAGTAAATGTACCTTCCATAATACCGGTAACACAAGTCCACTCGCCCTTACTGTCACCAAAACGAATAGGATGCACTTTAATCCGGGTGTCGGGGGCATATACAAACATAGCTTTCAGGTCTTCGATATGTCGATCAAGCCCATTGGTGTGATGGCCATCTGGCCAGTTAACAATGACATCTTTTGCATGGCTCTCATGAAAACGTGCCCATTGCTGACCGCTAAATACCACAAAATCTACGGTATCAAATTTGGCCAAAGTTTTTTCCAGGGTATCTTTCTGATTAGCTATCGCCATCAAAACATTTTGCATGGAATCAATTTTAGCTTGCGTTTCAGTTCCGGAATTGACGGTTTTATTAGTACAAGCTGCCAGATAAGCAAACAGTAAACACAGAACTGCTGCCATTTTTAAAGAGTTAGATAATGTTTTCATAGGTCCGCTTATTAAACAATGAGGTATTGGGCCATTTTTCATTACAGTTTAGATATATGGTATAACATTTTGAATGCTGGAATTGTTATTCCTTCCGCGAATGGTTCTTAGCGCTTTTTCAAGGTTTTTACTGAAAAAAAAAATGAACGAAAATATTAATTCACCTAAAATCAAAACATTATGATGCTGGATTGGAATGAATATCAAAAACAGGTTTTGGCCAATGTTGCCCAAATTGGCAGAGCTAATCATGAAATTGTAAAAGGCTACCAGGGCCTTAGTAATGCTGGAAATGAAACCAATTTATTGGATGCAAAAACCCGTGAATTAATTTCATTGGCCGTTGCGGTTACACGCCAGTGCGATGGTTGCATTGTTATCCACACTGATGCCGCCATAAAACAGGGCGCCACTCGCGAAGAGGTTATAGAAGCCCTGAGCGTAGCCATAGCCGTTAATGCCGGAGCAGCCCTGGTATTTTCCACACGCGTTCTGGATGCTTTTGCCGCTAAAAAAAGCTAAAATCAGAAACTGTTTTGACAAGCAAAAACCCTAACAAATCCCATGAATTTTGCCAGAATAAAATCGTAATTTAAATCATTGGTTTATACTCATTTAATCTGGTCTGCGCCGCTGCAATTAGAATTTTATTGATGCTTAGAGATAATAATATTCTTTTGCCCTGCACCATGAAAGATTTCAAGATTATTTTACAGAACAAAGGCCGCAGCTTAACAGGGAATGTTACCTATATTTTTCCCAATGAATTCTCAGTGGATATCCATGATCTGAAACTAAACCTCAAATTAACTCGCAATTCATCCGGAAAACTGGAATGCGCTGAATTTAGCGGCATTACCTCCAACCTGATTTCCGACCTCTGTGATCTGATTGATGCCCGGATGAAAGAATCGGACAAATAACAAAATAGGCTTGAACGGCCTGAAAGCTTTTCCGATATTGCGGCCGATTTAATTCAGGTAATGCAAAACATTAAAAACATCATTTTTGACTACGGGAATGTTATTTTCCGGATCGATTTTAAACGCACTCAACATAGTTTCACCGAGCTGGGCATCGAAAATGTCGAGCGTTTTTTTGCCCACAGTGGCCATGATCCGCTGTTTGATGCTTTTGAGAAAGGTCTGATCACTTCGGCCGAGTTTAGAGAAGGCATCCGTAAAATGACCAACAGCCCGCAGCTCAGCGATCAGCAAATAGATCATGCCTGGAATACCTTGTTGATTGGTGTTCCGCCTGAGAATCAGCAAATCCTGCTAAAAGCCAAAGAAAAATATCGCACGTTTTTGCTCAGCAACAATAATGAAATCCATTATAACTGGATCATGGATTATTTAAAACGAGAATATCATCTGGATTCCAACTCCGTATTTTTTGAAAAAGATTATTATTCGCATCTGATCAATATGCGCAAACCCAATGCGGATATTTTTGAATTTATCATCCAGGAAAATAATCTGACACCAGAGGAAACCCTGTTTATAGACGATAGTCCGCAGCATTTAAAAACCGGAGCGGCCATGGGTTTGCAAACGCATTTATTGACAGATCCCGAAACTCTGGAAGATTTCATGTACGGATCCGGCTTATTGTAAGCCACTCATTTTTAAGAACAAATTCTTAAATTGTGGGATGGAAAAGAAAAGAATTACTTCGCTTAAAGAGTTCTACACTTTCTATCTCAGCGAGCATAGCAACAAAACCAGCCGTATTTTACATTTTACAGGCACTTTATTGGTTATCCTGCTTATTCCGGCTGCCATCATGTTAAAAAATGCCTGGCTGCTGCTGCTTATTCCTTTGGTAGGATATGGTTTTGCCTGGGTTGGCCATTTCTTCTTCGAGAAAAACAAACCGGCAACTTTCCAATATCCCGGCTATAGCCTGGCCAGCGACTTTATTTTGTTCTGGGATTTGCTTACTGGCAAACAAAAATTTTAGTTAGGCCGCTTACCTAAACAAAAAAACGCTGCGGCCTGTTCAATTGGTATGGATACCGACGAACTTGAATACGAATATGAAAACCTGGTAGAGGCTTTAAACGGCCTGAAAGCAAAAGGTTTTACCTACGATTTCAACTTACATAATAATGCCCTGCACAGTAGTCAGGGCAATATCACGTTAAGTCCTAAAGATTTTGAGATCGTAAAAGTTTACCGCTTTGAGGGCATGAGCAACCCCTCTGACAACTCCGTTTTATACGCCATAACCAGCCCTAAGCACCATATTAATGGCACTTTTATTAACGCTTACGGAGTTTATTCGGATGATATCTCTGAAGAGCTCTTAAAAAAGCTGCATACGCCAACTGATTAAGCCAGCTTTCGGCGCTTTTTTTCTTTTATGATCAATTGTAATTCTCTGCTGGTTTGCCCGGCAATTGAAGTATTTTCCTGAGCCCTTCTGAACAAATAAGGCAATACCTCTTTTACAGGACCATAGGGCACATATTTAGCCACATTATATCCTGAATTAGCCAGGTTAAAGCTCAGATTATCACTCATACCCAAAAGTTGGGAGAAATAAACATGCGGATGATTATGCAGAATACCCTTAGAATCCAGCAAATTGGCCAGCAAACGGCAGCTGCTCTCATTATGAGTACCCGCCACAAAACCTACATGGTCAATATTCAGCACGCAATAGGTCAAAGCGCCATCATATTCTTTATCGGTAGCTTCCTTACTGGCATTAATAGGCGATGGATATCCCATTTGCTGAGCCCGCTCCCGCTCTTTTTCCATGTAAGCGCCACGCACCAGCTTAGCCCCTAAAATAAACTGATCGGCTTTAGCCAAAGAAATATCGGCCTTTAAAGAAGCTAATTTATCATTCCGATAAAGCTGATAAGTATTATAAACGATTGGTTTTTCCCGGTTAAATTTCCGCATCATTTCCAGGGCCAGATCATCAATAGTGTCCTGAATCCAGGTTTCTTCGGCATCAATCATTACCGGAACCCCGCACTCAAAAGCAGCCTGACAAATTTTATTGGCCCGGGTTTTTACACGCTCAAACTCGGCTGTTTCTTCCTGATTAAGAGCTTGCTGAGCATTGATTTTTTCCAGCAAAGCAAAACGGGCGATACCGGTTACTTTAAAAACGGTTATCGGAAGACGAAAATCGCCATCGGCCCGGTTTACGGTTTGGATGATCTCCTGGCAAGTATGATCAAAAACCGGCTCTTCCTGAGCGCCTTCTACAGAATAATCCAGAATAGAACCCACCGCTCCGTCAGAAAGCTTATTAATGGTACCCTCACATTCCGGAATGGTTTCTCCACCACAAAATTGCCTGAAAATGGTAGATTTTATCATCGGCTGTATAGGCAAGCCTATTTTTAAAGCCAGATTAGTAATTGGAGGGCCAATCTTGGTTAAAAAGTTGACATTAATGATTTTAAACAACCAATAAGCTCGGTTCAGATCAGCATTGCTTTTCCCCTGAAAAGCAATTTCGGTATTTTCAAAAGATAGGTTTCTGCCTTTCGGCGGATAAACCTGTGACGGTGATGCAGGCATGGCGCAAAGTTATAAAATATGACTAATTAACGCAGCCCGCTCTAAAATTTGTAAGTTTGCCCCATTATGCTCGAATTTACTTTAGAGGGAGATTTTATTCCCCTGATCCAATTACTAAAAGCCTGTCACCTGGTACAAACCGGTGGAGAAGCGCAGATTGTAGTAAGCGAAGGCCTGGTAAAATACAATGGCCAAACCGATTACCGCAAACGCTTAAAAGTAAAAAGAGGCGATATAGTTGAGTTTAGAGGCCAGCAAATCCAGGTGAAATGAAACCCATACCCAGCGCAAGCTATTCCATATTTTTTGAAAACAGTCTTCAGCAGTTAGAAATCTTTCTGGCCCAGAATAATTATTCCAGGATCTTAGTTTTAGTAGATACTAATACCGAAAAACATTGCCTGCCACTCTTAACGGAACACCTCGGAAGCTATAATTTTGATATTATCGAGATAGATCCGGGCGAGGAAAACAAGAATATTGATTTTTGTATCGGAATCTGGAAAATGATGCTGGATTTTGAGACCGACCGCAACAGCCTGCTCATCAACCTGGGCGGCGGCGTGGTAACCGATATGGGCGGTTTTGCCGCTTCTACTTTTAAACGTGGTATCGATTTTGTTCAGATTCCTACTACCCTCTTATCGCAGGTAGATGCCTCGGTAGGCGGAAAAACCGGGATCGATATGGACCATGTAAAAAACATCATCGGCACCTTTACCCAGCCCAAAGCGGTTTTTATCGAGCCAGCCTTCTTAAAAACCCTGGATGATCGCCAAATGCTTTCCGGCTTTGCCGAAGTAATTAAACATGGCTTGATTTACGATACCGATCTATTTGAGCGCATAAGCCATATTCAACCTCAAAATATTGGTCCGGAAATCATTTACCGCTCTGTAGAGATCAAAAACGAGGTGGTTAATGCCGATCCATATGAAAAAGGTCTGCGTAAGATCCTCAATTTTGGCCATACCATTGGTCATGCTATAGAAAGCTGGTCGTTGATGAACGATTCCACTCCATTGCTGCACGGCGAAGCTATTGCCATCGGTTTTATTTGCGAAGCCTGGCTTTCTGCCCGGCAAAATGGCCTGTCCCAAGATCAGCTTAACAAAATCCAAAGCTATGTTTTAAGCCTGTTTCCTAAGTATACGCTCAAAACAGATTATTTCCCGGAACTGCTGCAACTGATGCAGCAGGATAAGAAAAACAAGCAGGGACAAATTAGCTTTTCTTTATTAAGCCACATCGGCCAATGCAGTTTCGATAATTTCTGCACCCAAGATGATATTTATGATTGTTTGAACTTTTACCATAATTTATAATGCCTCCTTTTGATTTTAAATTACAAGCCACTGCCGTACTAATTCTTTTATTGGTAATCCTTACCCTGGCCGAAATGTATTTCAGCTACCGCGAAAACCGCCAGTATTACAAAAAACGCGACACCCTCAACAACATCTATTTAGCCAGCATGGCTTTTTTAACCAACCTGATGGTTAAAGGCAGCACTTTCTTTATTTTGGATTATTTCTATCAATTCCGCTTTTTTGAGATCCAAAATATTGCTCTTTACTGGATTGTGCTGGTTATTGCCCAAGACTTTTTATACTGGCTTCTGCATTACATAGGGCATGTATGCCGCTTTTTCTGGGCCATCCACGTAACTCACCATTCTTCCGAGCAGTTTAATATCACTACCGGTTTCCGTTCTACCGTTTTTGAACCACTATACCGGGTATTTTTCTATATTCCTTTGGCTTTAATGGGTTTTACCGCTCTGGATATTTTGTATGCTTACCTTATTACCCAGCTTTACGGCAACCTGGTTCATACCCAATTAGATATTAAGCTACCCAAATGGTATCAGTGGATATTTGTAACTCCGGCCCATCACCGGGTGCATCATGCCTCCAACCTTCCCTATTTAGACAAAAACATGGGCATGGTATTCATTATCTGGGACCGCATATTTGGCACTTTCCAGGACGAAAACTTACCTGAGCCAACTAAATACGGCTTAACCACTCAACCCGAGAACATGGGTCCGGTAAATATTATTTTTCACGAATGGGCAGCTTTATTAAAGGACATGAAAAAAACACCCAATTGGATCTCTAAGCTTAAATATGCTTTTTCTCCCCCCGGCTGGAGCCACGATGGCTCTACCCAAACCGCCCGGGTGATGCAAAGGGAACTGAAAAAATCGAAACAATCTTAACAGACAGGGGTGTCCATTGCAGGGCACCTTTTCTGCTTTTTTTATTCGTTTTTCGTTGCTCGTCTGCCGTCCGCTGTTCGTGTGAATTTAATCCATGCAATTCGTTTTTTTTGATTCGTCTGTCATTTTTCGCCCTTCGTCTGTCATCGTTATTCTGTGAATTCGAATAATTCGTGTAATTCGCGATTTTTTGATTCGTATCTTATTTGAAAAGCAATACCCCAGCTCTTCACTCCCGCTAACCCCGCTTTCCGTTCCAAATCCTCATTTCGCTCGGCCCTGCTTATTGTCAAAACAGAATAAGCCGCCGCTACATTCCGGGTTTTCCACTCTAATCGGGTTTAAAATGGCGAAACCAATGCAATAACCTGTCTGAATTAAAGACTTTTTAGGATTCAAAGGTTTTAGGATGCTATCCCAAAAAATCCAGCAATCAACATCTGTGTAATCTTATAATAATCAGTGTAATCCTATTATAACAATCAGTGTAATCCCATAAAAATGAAAAAATAAAATTTATCTCTTGCAAAAAAGATTTATGTGTGTACATTTGACAACATCGAAAACAATGCAATGAGATTCACTAACGCATATTGGTACGGTTACTTTTATTACAACAATAAGAGCCGGGATTGATATGCATATATCTGAATAAAGAGTTTATACGCAAAAAGTCCCGGCCCAACAGCCGGGACTTTTTTATTTTACAGCAAAATGCAAACAAAACGAGTAGCTATCCAGGGCATTAAAGCTTCTTTCCATGAAGAGGCGGCCTTTACATTTTTCGGAGATGAAATTGAAACCGTTGAGTGCAATTCATTCAAACAAACCTGCGAAGTTTTAAAGTACAAAAAGGCAGATTTTGTGGTTATGGCCATAGAAAACTCCATTGCAGGCAGTTTACTCCCCAATTATACGCTCTTACGCGATTATAATTTCCGCATCGTTGGAGAAGTATATTTACCCATCCAGCTACATCTGTTGGCTTTACCGGGTGTAAAATTTGAAGACATCAAATACGTGCAATCGCATCCTATTGCTATCCGGCAATGTGTTGATTTTTTCGATGAATATCCGCATTTGCAGGTAATAGAAAGCAATGATACCGCCGCCTGTGCTAAAAAGATCCGTCAGGAACAATTAACCGATACGGTGGCCATCGCCAATCAACTGGCGGCCAAATTATACAATCTGGAGATCCTGGAACGCCGTATTGAATCCAATAAAAAGAACTTTACCCGCTTTCTTATTTTGTCAACCCAAGCAACAGAACAAGACACTTTTAATAAAGCTTCCCTTTGTTTCCAGGTAGGAAATGAGGTCGGCTCTCTGGCTAGTGTTTTAAATATTTTTACCGAGCATCAGATCAATCTAAGCAAAATACAGTCTATGCCGGTACTGGGCAAACGCAACGAATATAATTTTTATGTCGATATTGAATGGAAGAACCAGGAAGGTTATCACCAGTCCATCCCTAAAATATTAAAACATACCATCAACTTTAACATCATGGGCGAATACTTAAAAAACGACCAGGTATAATCTTATAATCAACCCCTTAATCAAAAAACAAGCAGCAAAAAATGAAACTAAACCTGAATATTCAACCCTTAAATAACTGGCTTACAACCAGTAAAGAACCTCTGCTTATTGCCGGTCCCTGCAGTGCCGAAACCGAAGAACAGCTGCTGGCCACGGCTCATTTATTAGCCAAAACCGGCAAAGCAGCCGTATTACGTGCCGGAATCTGGAAACCCCGCACCCGCCCCGGCGAATTTGAAGGCATTGGCAGCATTGGCTTGCAATGGCTAAAACGGGCCAAAGAAGAAACCGGCCTCCCAACAGCCGTAGAAGTAGCCACAGCCAAGCACGTAGAAGAGGCTCTGGTCGCCGGCGTAGATATTTTATGGGTGGGCGCCCGCTCAACTGCAAATCCTTTTACGGTGCAGGAATTTGCCGATGCCTTAAAAGGAGTTGACATACCGGTAATGGTTAAAAACCCGGTTAACCCGGATATTTCCCTTTGGTGCGGCGCTTTGGAGCGGATTAATAATGCGGGCATCCAGAAACTGGCGGCCATTCACCGGGGCTTTTCATCTTATGAAAAATCCGCTTTCCGCAACGAACCGATGTGGGAACTGGCCATCCAGCTAAAAACTTTATGCCCGGAATTGCCCATTATCAATGATCCCAGCCATATTTGCGGCAACCGCGAACTGATCCCGTACA
>DASQIU010000178.1:0-9667 GCA_035631395.1 Daejeonella sp.
CTGCGAAGATGAAGCCACTATCCAGGCGAATTTGGAACAATTTAAAAAACAATATCCCGATGGTCTGAGACCGGAAATGCATCCTTTGATCCGATCGGCAGAAGCTTGTTATAAATCTTCCTCTTTTGCCGTGGAACTGGCTAAAAAGCACAATACCCGGCTGCATATTCTTCATATTTCAACCGGAATAGAAACTAGCTTATTTGATGCTACCATTCCTTTAGCTGAAAAAAAAATTACCGCCGAAGCCTGCATTCATCATCTTTGGTTTTCTGATGCCGATTATGTCAGCAAAGGCAATTTGATAAAATGGAACCCAGCTGTTAAAACCGCCGCCGACCGCGAAGCCATTCTAAAAGCTGTTCTGGATAACCATATTGATGTGATTGCCACTGATCATGCGCCACACACGCTGGAAGAAAAGTCTCTCCCCTATTTGCAGGCCCCTTCCGGTGGTCCGCTGGTGCAACATGCTCTGCCAGCCATGCTGGATTTATATAAAGCGGGAAAAATCAGCCTGGAAAAAATCGTCGAAAGAATGGCGCACAACCCCGCCATCTGCTTCCAAATTGATAAACGTGGCTTTATTCGCGAGGGCTATTGGGCCGATCTGGTGCTGGTAAACCTGAATCAAAGCACAACAGTAAACCGGGCTAATATTTTATCCAAATGCGGCTGGAGTCCTTTTGAAGGACATTCCTTTGGCGCCAGCATTACCCATACGCTGGTTTCGGGCCATTTAGCCTGGGAAAACGGCGTGCTGCATGAACAGAAAAAAGGCGAAAGATTAACTTTCAACCGCTGATTGAGCTTCCTGCTCCCGTAAAAACATTATGAAATCACTGGCCGATTGGTCGGTATAACCCACGTGACGTAGCATGTTCAAAATCTGCCCGCGGTGAAAAGTAGAATGATTCATGCAATGCAGAATGATCTCGGCATTATTCTGCGTGAAAATTTTGCCTTCCAAATTGACATAAGTAGTAGCGGCTTTGAAAAAAGACTCCTCTTTCTTTTCAATAAAGGCAATAAACTCATGCGAGTTTTTAGCGATCAGCTTACAAATACTGGCAAAAGAACCTTCAATTTCCAGGGTATGCATATGCGGCACATTATCCCCATTTAAGCGATACAGCCAGGTTTGCTCACTATCGGCAATATGTAGAATAGCTTTTTTGATAGTAATATACTCGTATTTCCGCTCATGCAAGCGTTCTTCATGATCTACAGGCGATAAATACCGGCACATTTTCTGATTGGCCCAATCGTTATACCGGAGATAGTTGAGCAGAAGTAATTTCATAGCTTATCAGGTTGTAACCGATTAAACCCCATAGCTATCTAATTGTTTAAAAGTTAATCTATTGGGCAGAATCTTGCATTATCCAAATATGGCAGCAAAAACTTCAAATAAAAGACAAACCAGCCTTGGCGAGAACAAGGTAGGATAGAGTCCTAAAATCCTTTAATCTTAATTCAGACCTTTTCCCTGCAAAGCCTTTCCCAATCTAAACCCGATTGAGTGGAAAACCCGGAATGAAGCCTGCCTTCAGCAGGCTGAATGAGGATTTGGAACGGAAAGCGGGACTATCGGAACCGAAGATTCCAGGAGTTTGCTTTTCTAAAAATGCTTCATTGGTTCATTGATGGAATCCAATAAAAAGAGGCTGCCTTTTTAGAAAGACAACCTCCTTTGATACTTTTTTTTTTAAATCACTTATTTATCCCACCATACACGGGCATTTAAACCATCGGTACCACCATATGGAAAAGCAGCTACGGCAGCATTATAATTAGTTGAATTGTTTTGCTGTTCTTGGGTTGGATAACCTTCTCTACGTGGGATTCTATCCCCATTAGCACCCGGTGCAGCAACCAGAGTTGGGAAACCGGTTCTTCTCCACTCGGCCCAGCCTTCATAACCGTGCATGAATAAATGCACCCAACGTTGATAGGCAATCAGCTTAATGGCATTTGCCGGATCATATTGCACTTCCGGATGACTCATCATGAGGGCCAAACCGCTTACATCATTATTGTTCCATTGTTTAATGGATTCCCGTATGGCCAAATCATAATTAATTTTTGCTTCAACATCTCCTCCGGCAATCCAACCCAATTTGGCAGCTTCCGCTTTGGCAAAAAGAGCCTGTGCATAAGTAACCAGATAAACAGGTGAGTTTTGTTGACGCACCGCCGAACCCAATAAGGAATATTTACTGATATCTGATGATGAGATAGGATTCTGACCATACTCCAGACCTACGTAATTGCCCGCTCCATTTTTATTGGCAAACACCGCTAAACGTGGATCATCCAAAGGTTTCATGTAATCTACCACCGGTTTACTTACCGCAAACCATTCCCGGCCTAAACGGGTAAAAGAATTATACCAATAGTTTTCATGCGCTTGTACTGCCAAATGCGGATAAGCTAAATTATCGGTATTGGCATTCATAATACCGTTGGCTATAGCTTTATTAAACTCAGCGGCGCCTTTTACAGCATCTACTTTAGAAAGCCTTAAAGCCATTAATAAATGAATTGTATTTCCCAGTCTTTTCCATTTGTTGATATCACCATTATAAACAATATCATTTTTAATATTTCCGGGAACTATGGCTGCATTGGCTTCATCCAATAACTTAAAAAGATTGTCGTAAATAGACTTTTGAGAATCATACTTAGGCGTAAAATTATCTTTTCCTTTTAAGGCTTCAGAATAGGGAATATCACCCCATCTATCGGTCATGTGCCAATAAAAATAGGCTTTCAAAATTTTAGCCACTGCTATTTGATTAACTATAGGCCCCTCGTTAGCGCTGAGATTAGAATTAATGGCCGTTTCCAGGTTCATCAATGGACCGGTGTATAAGCCGGAAAAGTTGAAATTTACGTTGGTATACCGGGCATTATCCGTAAAAAGCGTTAACGATAAATACTGCGGGTAGTGTACCCCATAAGGTGATGAACTTAAACCGGCCAGATAAAATTGCGCATTGGCTATTAACTGGGTTCCCGACGCCTTAGTAGGATTATTAGGATCGACATTGATCGAATCATCAAACTTTTTACAACCGCTAAATACTAAAGCGGTCAATAAAAAAATGTATATGGATTTTATTTTTTTCATAACCATAGAATTAAAATGTCAGGTTTAAATTAAAACCAAATGAACGGACAGTTTGCAGCTCTCCTTTTTCTATCCAGCTGATAGAAGCGCTGCCAGATGATAACTCTGAAGGATCTATACCTTTAGGCGCTTTTTGCCATAGCATCGCCGGATTACGGGCTATTAAAGCAATTTTAGCCGCTTTAAATGGAGTTTTTTTCAACAAAGTTCCATCTAAATTATATGCTAAACTTACCTCCCGCAATTTAATATAGGAAGCATCGTACAACCACTCTTCATAAATATTAGTACCTAACACGTTCCTAAAATAGGCACGGGCATCTACATAACCGGTAAACTCCTGGCCACTAACATCTACATTGCTAATTTTGGTACCTGGAGCGTAAATGCCATTTACTTTTACCCCACCGCCATTTGCCAAAGGCTCACGCACATTCATCCCTTTATCATTCAACACAGCGGTTTCTACCGCCTGTCCTGATTTTACAGCCAGCATTTTAGACCAGCTGAAAAACTGTCCGCCCTTTTGGAAATCAATCATAGCGTTCATATCCAATTTCCAAATCCGGAAATTATTAAAAAAACCGCCGGTAAACTGAGGCAACACACTGCCAAAATCATGATTAGTGTCAAATAAAGGCATATTATCTGCTCCTAATAAGATTTTCCCAGTGGCTGGATCACGCCGGTAAGCTTGTCCAACCAGATTTCCAAAAGACTGATTAACAGTAGAATTTAAATAAACCGTACGGCTGGAATAGGTATTAGCATCCAGCTGATAAACATTGATGCCTGGATATAATTCGCTAATCAGACTTTTATTACGAGCAAAATTCACACTTGCATCCCAGTTAAAAAGCTTTGATTTGATGGGCTGACCTTTTAAAGTGACTTCTATCCCCTTATTTTCAATCATCCCTGCATTTACTACAGTTTGGTCATATCCACTAGAGCCAGAAACTGACAGATTAATAATCTGATCTTTGTTCTTTTGCTCATAATAGGTTACATCAACGCCTAAACGATTATTCAAAAATTTCAAATCAATTCCAGTTTCAAAAGAATGAGCAAAGGAAGGCCGGATATTAGGATTTTTCAAGTTATCCGGTACATATAGAGTATTGATAGGACCACTTGTTGTAGTATAGACCGATCCGGGAGCAAAAGTAAATGCCGTTTGATAAGGCGCCAGGTCTGATCCGGCAACGGCATAACCTACCCTTAACTTTCCATAAGACAGAGGCGTCCATTTAGTTAGTTCGCTAAATACCATGCTTCCAGATACAGAAGGATACCAATAGGAATTATTATTAGCAGGCAAGGCCGAGGAAATATCATTCCGGACTGAGGCGTCTAGGAAATAAGTATCTTTAAAGCCCACGGAGCCCATCGCATACACACTCCGCACCTCTTTTCTCCGCTTATAAGAGGTATTTACCGCCGGATCTATGGAGGCGGCGATATTGTAAAATGCCGGACTAGACAAGCCCCCTGCAGTAGCCTGATAGTTGTAAGTATAATGTTGGGTTAATAAGTTCGCCCCAACGTTTAAATTAACCGATAAATCATCCCAGTTTTTAGAATACTGGCCTAAAAACTCATAATTATTCTCGGCATTTTGATATTTTCCTACCGAATATCCATCATTTAAACGGCCGCCAAAAGCTTCCTGGTGGGAAATATTTTGGATATACATATCCGAACGTACAAACCCGCTTAATTTTAATTCAGGTAATATCTGATAAGCTAAATTCACATCTCCAAAAAAACGATCCCGGTTATCATTGTTTAAATTCTCATAAGCATCAAAAAACGGGTTATTCCAATCGCTGGGCTTATTATTGGTTATGATGCCAGCAGTAGTTGGATTCACATTCCAGTTCAAAATAGTTCCATCGGCATATTTATAATTCCGTAAACGATTAATATCGATGTTCCGCTGAAACCATTGGACCGCCCCGGTATAGGAACCCTGATAGCCCTGAACTGGACGCTGACCATTATTATTGGCGTAATTGACATTAGCACCGGCGGTTAGCTTATCGGTTAAATTTAAAGAAGAGTTTAAGCTTAAGTTGTTGCGTTTTAACCAGGTATTGGGAATCACGCCATTCACATTGGCATTGGTATAGCTCATTCTGAAGGCCATATTTTCATTACCTCCTGATACCGAAACGCTGTTATTAATGTTATGACCGGTTTCAAAAAAATCTTTGATATTATTAGGCTGTGGAGAGAAAGGGGTTAGTTGCCCAAATTGCGGATCCTGCGGATAAAAACTATAATACATTCTTACCGGCGTTCCATCCATTTTTGGACCCCAGCTTTCATCATTGCCATTCACAAAGTTATCACCGTTAGCCAGTTTACGGAAGACTTGATCGTTACCAACGCCATAAATATTTTGCAGCGGCATAAAATTGGCGGTTCTTTCTACAGAAAAAGCCGAATTAACGCTTACATCTACTTTTTTAGAGCCTTTATTACCTTTTTTGGTACTGATTAAAATTACGCCATATTGTCCACGTAAACCATATAAGGCAGATGCTGCAGGCCCCTTCAAAACGTTTACAGTTTCTACATCATCAGGGTTAATATCCTGTGCTAAATTACCAAAATCAACGCCATTAGCCGTTCCATCGCTAAAGTTACTATTTGAGATGGGAGTACCATCCACTACAATCAAGGGCTGACCTCCCCCATTCAGGGAATTTACTCCTCTGATTTTAATTTTTTGTGTTCCTCCCATACTGGCACCGGATGATCCCACTACCTGAACCCCGGAAATCTTACCAGCTAAAGATCCAATAACGTTTTGTTCTTTAGTTAAGGTTAAATCATCTCCTTTAACCTGTTGGGTGGCGTAACCTAAAGAGCGCTCGCTGCGCTTAATGCCCATGGCCGTTACCACTACCTCCTCCAGATTTTCGCTATCATTTTGTAAGGTAATATTTAGGTTATTTTGGTTACCTACTACCATTTCACGGCTTTTATAGCCTAAAAAACGAAATACCAGTGTAGCATTGTTGTTTGGTACCCGGATGCGGAAATGGCCATTCGCATCTGTGGTAGCACCGTTAGTGGTTCCTTTCACTGACACGCTCACCCCAGGCATCGGTTGCCCATCCTCGGCTGCATTTACTTTACCGGTAACTTCACGCTCCTGGGCGTAAGCCAGGCTAAAACAGCACATCAAGAGCGAGTAAATTAGAAGAGTAATACTTTTTTTCATATGGTTATTATTAAGGTTGAAAGCTAATATATTATTAATAATGAAAAAAAGTGCAACTAAACGCAAAACAAACCGCATTTTTTTACAAAATGATTAAAAATATAATAATTGATTAACCAATCATGCAGAAACCCGCAAGCAACAAAAAGCACCCGGCAGAAAAACGCAGCAGACGGGTTATTTCTCGCCAAAGCCGAAATGACACCATTTTCTTTTGCGACTTCGTGGTTTGGGCGAGAGAAAGGAATATCTTGCCCGCAGATATTACAGATTAACGCTGATTGCAGATCTTTATTCAAATAACTTCTGCGTTTTTTTCTGCGCCGATCAGCGGAATCGGCGGAAGAAAACAAGACTTATCTACAGGAGAAGAATTAAAGCCTAATAGAAATAAAAAAAGACCATAAACCCCAAGGCTTATGGTCTTTTACTCAAAAAAAGTTTGAATTATATCTTCTTGAGGCCCAGACCCGGAGTTTTGCTTAAAATAACTCTACCATCAATAACCTGGGTTCCTTTATATACATCATTGCTGATCAATAAAGCTCCATCCAAGTCAGCCCAATCTACCATAGGCGATAATTGTGCCGCTGCAGAAATAGCGCAGGAGGTTTCTGTCATACAACCGATCATGATCTTCATGCCCAAAGCCCGACCCAGAGTCAGCATTTTATGGGCTTCACGCATTCCGGTACATTTCATCAATTTAATATTGATGCCACTATACACATGATGTGCTTTTAAAACATCCTCAATCCGCTGAACGGCCTCATCACCAATGGTTGGCAACGGACTTTTTTCAGTTAACCAGGCCATATCGTCGATAGCTTCTTTAGGCATCGGCTGTTCCAGAAAAACCACACCCCGCTCCTGAAGCCAGTGGGCCATATCCAAAGCATGATTTTTATCGGTCCATCCCTGGTTCACATCCACACAAATAGGCTTATCAGTTACCTGACGGATGGTTTCAATCATCATCTTATCGGTATCGCGGCCCAGTTTCACCTTCAAAATTTTATATTCCTCAGCCTCCTTCACTTTCTGGCGAACCACCTCGGCGGTATCAATACCAATGGTATAAGAGGTGTTAGGAGTTTTTGAAGCATCAAATCCCCAGATTTTATACCAGGGCTGTTTCATCATTTTGCCCACCAGATCATGCAGGGCAATATCTACCGAAGCTTTAGCCGCCGGATTACCGGGCGCTATACTATCTACGTAATTCAGGATATTCTCCATATCAAAAGGATCGTCGAACTTTGACAGATCCACTTTTGATAAAAAGCGACCCACGGTCTCATGCGATTCGCCCAGATATGGAGGCATAGAAGCTTCGCCATATCCTATAATACCATCGTATTCAATTTCGGTAAGCATTACCGGCGTAGTGGTACGGGAGCTGGTTGCAATAGTAAAAACATGTTTCAAGCTCAGGGTATAAGGTTTGAAACGGAACTTCAATTTGCCAGTACCCTTCATAGCCGGACGGGTCTGCCCAAATAAAGGATTATAACTACCTAATGCGGCAGCACCGGCCAATAAACCGGTTTTTTTAAGAAAACTTCTTCGGTTGCTCATATAATAATTAAGGTTGAGTTTGATAAAATGGATGATGATCAATCCGGGTAACTTCTGTCGTACCAACGGCGGTTAACATTCTGCGGGCTCCTACCAGAGTTCTGCTTTGGTAATCGTCGTAATTTTTAGCACCGGGTATCATACTATTGATGCGTACCAGACCAGCCGATTGGATAAACTCTCCATTGCCCATATAAATAGCCGTATGAGTTACCCGTGGATTAGGGGTGCGGTTTTTGCCACCAGCAAAAAACAACAGATCGCCGGGTTTCAGATTTTTCAAAGCCTGTTTTAAACTAACAGTATCCTGTTCGTAAATATCCACTTTTTCGCCTACCAGGGCTTGTTGAGAAGCATCACGGGGCAAAACAATCCCGTTTAAAAAGAAACTGGTTTTAGTAAACCCACTGCAATCCACTCCTTTTATCGAAGTTCCACCCCATAAATAAGGTACGCCCAACATAGTTTTAGCGGTTTCCAAGATTTTAGCGGCATCCGGATTTGGCCGGTTAACCCATTGTTTATAATTGCTTACATCTTTAGCCAGCACGTAAGCAATGCGCTGATCCGGATATACTACCTTTAAAAAATCCTTCTCCTTGCCTAAAACTTGCAGTATATTGCCTTTTACCAGGTCAGAAACCCGCATAGAAGCAGCAGATGCTTGTTGATAAGAATATGTGTAATCAACCGCTACGACTACTTTTTCTGATTGCTGCCATTTCAAAAATGCGGCTTTATTCATCGCGGCAACGCCACTATTGTCGGTCCAGGAAATATATCCATCCGGGGTACGCACCAGCGAATAGCCATCTTTTTTCTTTAATATCTCTACCGGAGTTCCCAAGATCATTTGGGTAGCCATTTCTGCCGGATGATTAGGATTTACCCGGTTATTGCTTACCGAAAGATTGGCCACACCATATATTTTATCACCTAAATCTTTTGAAGGAAGCAAGTTTTCGTGAATAACTGCCTGAACTTTTTGCTGCTCCAATAAATGTTTCAATGAGTCAACAGCTCTGGAGTTGGTAGTTTCCACCTCAATTTTAAGTGGAGATCCGTCCTGGATCTGAACCTGAAAAATGGCGGTACGTTTATCCGGAGCGTATCTTTTTTGCACCTCGCTGATAGCTTTTTTGATCAGTAAGCTGTCTGCATGTTGCGCCTGTACATTCCACTGTATCGCCAGGAAAAGTATACCCAGGCTCAATATTTTTTTCATTTCAATCAATTAAAATTAAACAGAAGTTCAAACATGCATAAAACCGCGGGAAAATAAAACAAGAATTGCAGGAATGTTACGAAAATTAAGACCGGATTGCAGGAGTTTGCCGGATTAAAGAATACGAATTACACGAATGGAACGAATTCACACGAAACAGAATTCCGAATCAGACTAATTTCGCGAAAGACGACGGACGTAGACGACTATCACATCGGTGTAATCCATAAAATCAACACCCAAATCTCATATTGCGAAACTATATTTCAGAATGATTCTAAACTAAGTACCTTTGCCGCGTTGAAATCGAGTTATGGCTAAAATTTCCATTAACCTGGCAACAGGTTCTGTACAGAAAGAAAATATCATTGTAGGGATTGATCTGGGTACCACCAATAGTTTGGTAGCTTTTATAAATCCCGAAGGAAATCCGCAGGTAATTAATGATACCGGCAAAGGCGTATTGGTGCCTTCGGTAGTACATTTTAATCCCGATGGT
>DASQIU010000179.1:0-3032 GCA_035631395.1 Daejeonella sp.
ACTAACGCCTTCATCGGCGTAAGCCACGGCCAGGTAATCTACCTTGTTAAATTCAAGCAGATTGGCAATTTCAAAACTTCCGCTGCCATAAGAAAAGGCCTTCACCATGGCCATTAACTTTACCCCGGGCTTTAAATGCGATTTATAAAAGTTCAGATTATGCTCTAAAGCCGATAAATTGATCTCCAGAACCGTTTCATGAACTTTCTGACTAATTACCTTACTGATACGCTCAAATTCAAAGGAACGGGCTCCTTTCAGCAAAATCGTCTCGTTAAAAAACTTTAAAGAAGCGGTCTTTTCCAGCAGCTCATCGGTAGTTTCAAAAAACAAGGTTTCCATAGGAAACTGCCCGGCATATTGACGGATCTGGCGACCTACCCCAATCAGGCGGTCAACTGATTTATTTTCGAGCAGAGCAGCTACTTTAGCGTACAGCATACCTTGATCAGTACTTAAATCAGGCATATCCGATAAAATCAGCGTGCGCTTGGGATGTTGATTCTGCTGTTTCAGAAAATCAAGAGCGATAGCCAGCGAGGATAGATCCAGGCTGTAAGAATCGTCAATAATAGAGCAATTATTAATGCCATTTTTAAGCTCCAGCCGCATATTTACCGGCAGCAGCTTCTTTAACCGAACCTCAATTTCCTGAGGTTCGTAGCCCAAAGCCAGCAAAGTGGCCCAGCAATTGATGCCATTTTCTACCGAAGCATGATCGGTAAAAGGAATCGTAACCTGGATCTCCTGCCCTTTAAACCGGGCTTTTATACGTTTAAACTTCGTATCAAAAAGTGCTTCGTCAATTATTTCCAGGTCCGATTTTTGACTATAGGCCCAGGTAAACTGTTTTCTGCCTGGAATTAGCTGCTTATATCCTTCCAGATATTTAGCCGGATAAATGAAGAGCTCCACATCGCGGAATAATTTTAATTTCTCGGTTAACTTTTCCTCCCGGGATAAAAAACCCTCCTGATGCGCCTCGCCAAGATTGGTTAATATGCCAATTCCAGGTTGAATGATCCGGGTCAGGTTTTCCATTTCGCCAGTTTGAGAGATGCCGGCTTCAAAAATACCCAATGTATTTTCCCGGCCCATTTCCCAAACCGAAACGGGCACCCCGATTTGTGAATTATAACTTTTAGGGCTGCGTACAACATGGTATTCTGGCGATAAAAGTTGAAATAGCCACTCCTTCACCACCGTTTTTCCATTACTGCCGGTAATTCCTATCACCGGATACTGAAACCGTGAACGATGATGAGCTGCCAATTGCTGTAGGGCTGTCAGAGTATTATCTACCAGGTAAAAATTAGCCTCCGGAAAGCGGGAGGTATCAAAAGCAGGATCTGCGATCACAAAACTCCTGCCTCCGCCCCGGTACACTTCCGGGATATAGACCATACCATCCCGCCGGCCTTTAATGGCAAAATACAAGGCCTGCCCTGCATCCGTAATTTTGCGGCTATCCGTTAAAATAGTCCGGATGCTGGCATCTGCCCGATGAATCAAAGAACTTCCGCCAAAGACTGCCTGAAGCTCTTCTACCGAATACAGGATGTGGTTCATAATTATATGCGAAATTGAATAAAATTTTAAAAATGCTGGGAAGTATTTACGAATTTCATGCCCGAAATGGATATACAAAAGCCACCATCCAAAATTTTCAGTAAAGAGCAGGCCTTAACCAAAGCCGAAAGTTATTGCGCCTACCAGGAACGCTCACAGCAGGAAGTTCGCGATAAGCTCTATGAATGGGGACTTCATCAGGCCGAAACCGAAGAGGTTATTGCCGAACTCATTACCCAAAACTTTTTAAATGAAGAACGTTTTGCCCTGGCCTATGCTTTAGGGAAGTTTCGCATGAAAGGCTGGGGAAAAATGAAGATCAAACAAGGGCTGAAATTGAAAAAAGTACCTGAAAAATTAATTATCAAAGCTCTTGCCGGGATAGAAGAACAGGATTATTTGGAAAAATTGAGCCAATTGATGGAACAAAAAGCACAATTTTTAAAAGAAAAAGATCCTTTCAAGTTCCGTTTAAAGCTAATGCAGTACCTGGCGGCAAAAGGTTATGAAAAAGATCTCATTTTATTCCTACTGAAAAACAACCAGTTAAACACAAAGTGAAACAAAATGCAAAAAATAACTTGACAGGATATCTTTTCTGTCTATATTTGCATCACCAAAACGCGAAAGTAGCTCAGTTGGTAGAGCACGACCTTGCCAAGGTCGGGGTCGCGAGTTCGAATCTCGTCTTTCGCTCTAATCCCTTCTCCTACCGGAAGGGATTTAAATTTTAAAAGGTTAACACCTGCTGAAGTGGTGGAACTGGTAGACACGCAGGACTTAAAATCCTGTTCGCCCTAAAGCGAGTGCGGGTTCGATTCCCGCCTTCAGTACAAAAAGCCAATCTTAAACAAGATTGGCTTTTTTCATTTTAAGGCTTAGTGGCTTCTCTATCCTTAACAGAATTCTTATTAGATTAAAAAAACACATTTATTTAATTGAAAATCATCAATAAATAATTTAAGGAAATAAATTTTCTCTTAAAATTTGCTAGTTGGGTAAATTTCAATTATGCTTGTGATAGTTGAAAAACTGGCCAGAAACTCAACCAGCGGAATCCGAAAAGCTATATGAGTAGGAATTAACCTAAATTAAAAATTCTAATGAAGAAAATCTTAGTATTAGCATTGATGTTTACAGGGTTAAGTATCTCTGCCTTCTCTGAAAAAAAAATTCAAATAGTAATGGTTGATGGACCTGTTACTTGCGTTGGAGGTATGACAACTTGTGGGATAGAATATAGGTTTTGTTTTCCACAAGACAGAGAAGTAAGCTCGGATGAACAACTGGAAATTTATGATGAAATGGAAGCAAGACTCTGCCCATAATGATGTATTATTTTCAAAAAAGGCTGGTTCAATTTGGACCAGCCTCTAATTATTACAACTATGAAATTACCAATATTTGCCCTTTTCTTCTTTTTAACCTTATCCGCCAAAGCCCAAAAACCGGATGAGGTAACT
>DASQIU010000180.1:0-20008 GCA_035631395.1 Daejeonella sp.
TAAACTGAATATCCTGGATGGAGGTCATAGTGCAATTCTAATAGGTTTCAAAACAATAGGACAATATTACAGTTAATTAGATTTTTCCGGAATCGTAAAATGATTTAACGCCTTGAAAAAAATCTTGTTTTTAATATTAGCCAGCCTGACTCTTGGAAAGGTTCAGGCGCAATATAATTTCAGGAGATACAGCGTGGGCATCGGCGCTGGGGTAACCCAACCTTATTCTGATATGGCTTTTAATAAAAGAGCTGTCGGAATAGAGCTTAGCTGTGATTTTTATTTAACACCCTTTCTTACAGCCGGGCTGGAAGGTCAGTTTGGGAGGTTAACCGGGGGCGACAGATTTAACGATCCGCATTTGCGGGAGTTTGATAACCGGTATTTGGCCCTGACTATAAACGGAAAAGCTGCTTTTGGCGAATTATTGAATTATAACCGGCGGGGTATTCAGAATGCGTTTAAAGGTTTGTATGTGGGTGCCGGCGCCGGGTTCATTAAAAATAAAATGCATTTTGTTACCCGGGTAAAAGGCGATGGTAGCAATTATACATTCCCGGGTGCTGATGCCGGCATAAATTTGCAAGTTCCCTTTATGGCTGGTATTAGTTTTAACATACCTGATGCCTGGGACGAGACCCGTTATATCCTTAGTGTTGGTTACCAGATGAATGTTATATTTGGTGAGGGAATGGATGGGTTTAACGATCCTCCTTCTAAGTTTAAGAATTATTATCACGATATGTATAGCTTTAGCACCATCAGTCTAAAATATTGCTTTGGGCGTAAGGCGCCTTTTTACCGGTCTTTTAGATATTGAAAAATGGACATTGAAATTATTCGGGAATATTGTTTGGCTAAACCGGGAGTTACAGAGGGTTTTCCTTTTGGCGAGGATACCCTGGTGTTTAAGGTGATGGATAAAATGTTTTTGCTGATCAGCCTAAATGAGCCCGATAGCTTTAACGTAAAATGCGACCCGGAAAGAGCCGTGCTTCTGCGCGAAGAATTTGAGGAAGTGCAGCCGGGTTATCATATGAATAAAACCCATTGGAATACGGTATTTGTTAAAGGGAGACTAAATGACAGGCAATTAACTGAAATGATCGACCACTCTTATGAGCTGGTGGTTAAAAGCCTTCCTAAAAGCAAACAAATGCAATTAATAAGTTGAAAGATGGACTGGAAGGAAGAAGTTGTAGAAGGAGAAACTGCCGAGCAGTGGTTAGTGAAATCTTTTACATTTAAGGATTTTAAAAGTGCCTGGGGATTTATGAGCCAGGTGGCCCTATTGGCCGAGAAAATGGACCATCATCCCGATTGGACCAATGTTTATAATCAGGTGCATATTAGGCTGAGTACTCACAGTGCCGGCAATAAAATAACCGAAAAAGACCGGAAACTTGCAGAATTGATCGATAAGATAAGCTGATGATTTTATATTTGTGAAGGCAACCTAGCACCTTCATGAAAAAAATCTTAATACTTATTCTTATGTCTACCTCCTATTTGGCCGATGCACAGCTTATTACTTCTTATGAGAAGAATAAGAATGTAACTGCTACTTACCCAGAAGTGATTGCTCATTATCAGACTTTAGTCGCTAAATACGATCAGGCAAAACTTCTGACTTACGGTTTAACTGATATGGGTAAGCCTCTGCATTTGCTGGTCTTATCAAAAAGCAAGGTTTTTGACCCGATTCAGATTCGTAAACAAAATAAACGGATCTTATTGATCAACAATGGCATTCATCCCGGAGAACCGGAAGGAATTGATGCCAGCATGATGTTGGCCCGCGATTTATTGCAGAAAAAGCAACTTCCGGATGACGTGGTTATTTGCATCATTCCAATGTATAATATTGCCGGAAGTTTTAACCGGGGTGTATCCCGCATCAACCAAAACGGACCAGAAAGCTATGGTTTTAGAGGGAATTACCAGAATTTGGACCTGAACCGCGATTTTATTAAAACCGATTCGCCAAATTCCGGGTCGTTCCAGGAGATCTTTAATATTTGGCAACCGGAAGTAATGGTAGATAATCATAGCAGCAATGGCGCCGATTATCAATACGCCATGACGCTGATACAGACTCAAAAAGATAAGCTTCATCCGGTTTTATCATCATATATGACCCAGCAAATGGTGCCTTATTTGTATCAGCAGATGGAGAAATCCGGCTACGAAATGATTCCTTATGTGAACAGCGTGGAAGAAACCCCGGATGGTGGTATCGAGGGATTTTTGGAAACCGCCCGTTACAGCAGCGGTTATGCCGCTTTGCATAACACCATTGCTTTTATGCCCGAAACACATATGTTAAAGCCTTATCACCAGCGGGTTGAAGGGACTTATCATTTTATGGAACATATGATCAAGGTGGTACAGCGGGATGCCCGGCTGATTGGAGAAAATAAAAAACTGGCTGATGAACAGGTTCGTGAGGCCAAAACGTTCGTTTTGAACTGGAAACTGGATCGTAGCCAATGGCAGGATATTCCTTTTAAAGGATTTGAAGCCAAATACAAACCCAGCGAATTGAGCGGTTTTAACCGCTTGTATTATGACCGCAATGCGCCCTATCAGAAAAACATTAAACTTTGGGATCATTATGTACCGGCTATTAGTGCCGAAAAGCCTTTGGCTTACGTGATTCCGCAATCCTGGCAAAAAATGATCAGCCTGCTGAAATTAAACCGGGTAGAAATGAAGCGTTTGAAAACCGATACAGAACTGGAGTTGGATATGTATTATATTGCTGATTTTAAAAATACTCCGGCGCCATTTGAAGGGCATTATGTGCATAGCCAGGTAAAACTGGATACCATAAAACAGAAAGTGAAGTTTTATAAAGGCGATTACGTGGTTTATGTAAACCAGGCGCAAAACCGCTATATTGTAGAAACTTTAGAGCCTCAGGGTGTTGATTCTTTCTTTGCCTGGAATTTCTTCGACTCCATTTTAGGGCAAAAGGAGCATTATTCGGCTTATGTGTTTGAAGATGAGGCGCCCCGTTTATTGCAACAAAACCCTGCGCTAGCTGAAAAACTGGAAGCCGAAAAAAGAAAAAATCCGGAACTGGCTCAAAGCGGCCGGGCGCAGTTAGATTGGGTTTACCGTCAATCACCTTATTATGAGAAAACGCATCGCCGCTATCCGGTGGGCCGTTTAGTTCATCAGGTTAAATTAGATTTAGAATAATGGAGCATTTTATCACAGAAACCCCGGTGGCCAGTGCCATTTTTATCTTCACTATAGTTACCAGTTTATACGCTTTTACTAATCCAACGGTGTATGGTAAATTTATGCTGCACCCATACAGTGTTAGCCGGGGGCAGCGCCTGTATTCTGTAATTACCAGTGGTTTGATCCATAAAGATTGGGTGCATTTGTTTGTGAACATGCTTTCCTATTACTTTTTTGCTTTCTCTCTGGAAAAAACCTTTGCTTCTTTGAGCAGTTGGGGACATGTTCAATTCGGGATTTTATACCTGGTGAGTATTGTTTTAAGCGATGTGACCTCTATTATTAAGCATAAAGACCATTTCTGGTTTAACAGTTTGGGAGCTTCCGGAGCGGTGTGTGCGGTAGTTTTTAGCTATATTTTATTCTATCCGATGAATAAGATGATTATTCTGCCTATTCCCATCCCGATTCCGGCGGTTTTATATGGTTTTCTGTTTTTGGGATATTGCTGGTATGCAGCCCGCAATTCGCATGATGCCATTAACCATGATGCTCACTTTTATGGAGCCTTAACCGGGGTGTTACTAACCATTGTTTTTTATCCGGGAGTAGCGGCTTATTTTATTAATCAGCTAGGAAGATAGGCTTTTAGCTATTACCCCCATAATATACGAACCGGTATTCATAAACCCGGTTGCAGCGGATACCGGCCTTGTGGTTAAGGCCGGTGCCGTATGAGCGGAAAACGGGACTGCCGTAGCCAAGGAAATCGAGCCTGAGATTTTCTAAAAATGATTTGTGGTAAACTTTCCAAAAGTTTTAAAACTTTTGGAAAGTTTAGTCAGATAAGCGGTAACGGATTTTTAAGCTAAATACGGAGATTATTTAGCCGTTTTGATTTTTTTGCCATTGTACCAGGTATAGCCATCCCAAATAAGGATGTCGGAATTAGGCTGATCAGATTTTCCAATTTTCCAGTTTTTGCCTTCCTGTGCTTTTATAAGTTCCAGTGGGTAATCTTTGTTATTGGAGTTAATCCAGTTTCCACGGATAATTTTGCCATCGCTGCTGTTCCAGATATAAGTACCATCACTGTTTATTCTCAAATCCCCGGGTAATACTCCGGTGCCTGCTGAATTGCGGAGTACCAATTGGTTATTGCTATAATCCGGAATAGTGTAGGATGTTCCGGGAACCCAATAATGGTAAACGCCAAAGAAAAAATCCAAGTCTGTTTTTGAGCTGGCCGATACTGGGTTGTTAACTCGTTTTGATTGGTCTGCCTTTAAATCCCGTGGTTTGTCGGGAGTGATTTCTTTGGATTTATAAACTTCGATTTCTTTGGCTTTAGTCGGTGTAGTTTCTTTTGCCTTATAGGGTTTAATAGTATCCTGTACTATTTCTATACCTGCGGCCTTTCCGTTTATCGAAAAGAACATTCCAAAGCTTAATAAAGCAATAGCGTATAGCCTTATAGCCCGGAGCTTACTGTTTTTAGTTTTCATATTTATATAGATATGTAACTAATTTAACAACAGATTTTTATAAAACCTATAATTTATTCTGAGATTATGGATGCTCTTTTGCTTATTCAGATGGTAGTTGAATCTGCTCTGCCGGAATAAACTCCCCGTCTTCATCCAGCAAAAAGCTCATGGGGTTTTCCGGGTCTTTAATAATTTCAAACAGCATATAACCCCAGGGTTTCCAGAAGTTTTCTAAAACCTGCCCATAAGGTTTTGCCTGCCAAACATCAAATAAAGGCTTGCTGCTCATTCCTCTTAAGGGCATGGCTTCTATATATACCGTTTCGGGCGTAGGCATAATGGTGTACTCCGGCAAACGGTTAAACAGGTAATTGGAATAGTAAAAACGGGCAATAAGTTCTTCAAACTGGATGGGCTGCAATATTTGCCCATCAATTTTTTCTAAAAGATCGCGGTGGTAGGCGGTATTGGTTCCATTATCCTGCAAACAGGCGATGATGCCAAAATTATTCAGAGCCAGTGAAAAGGTTAGCGTATTGATTTCATCGCGGTAGTTAAAAACTTCCGGATTGTTATTGACCGGGAAAACACGGATGCTCCAGGGTGGATTTTCATCAAACTCCATTGGGCGTATTAATGATTGCAGCATGGTATGCAGGTTGCTGAACTTATGCATTAATCCCTGAGACAAACTGAATGGCTCGCCCGAGATTTGCTGCTGACGGATTGCGATGCCTATTTCATTATACAGGATTCCGTAAACCAATTTGCCAATCCACTGGAACAGTTTTATTTGCGGGAGATTTTTTACAGCCTGGTATCCCGATGTAAAAGCCTGAAAAATTTCCTCCTCCAGTAAATTTATCTGCTTGGCTACTTCGGCTGAGCATGGAAGTTTTAAATCTTTGTAGGTTACCTGGCTTTCGTCTAACAGCTTAAATGCTTTATCCTGTAGATTGTATTTCTGCATGAGCCATAATGGAAATACAGAGATTTCTACATCCTGCGGGCCAAGTTTTTCTCCACTTAAAAAGCAAGTGCTTTTAGTAAAGTTCAGATTTTTAAAAGGGTTGTACAGCGTTTTTACCATTGGGCAAATTTAGCCCTAAAATGTAAAGATTTTAAACCCGGGGAAATTTATTCCAGTCAGTTATTTGTAATAAGAGCGAAGTTCTAATGAGATTCTACCCAGCATATCCTTTTTGGAAAGGGCCAACAGAAAATCATCTTCGCGGGGTTCTATGCCTGGACTACGGGAGAAGTAAATACTTGGATCTACCGCTCTTGGATCGCCCTGAACATTATCCACGAAAGTATTTGAATAGGTATAATTGGAAGAAAAGCTCCGGTGAACGGTTCTGGCCGGATTGTCTTTATATTGCAAATCCACCCGGAATAGGGCATTGGAGCGCTGTTGTACCCTAACTATATCTACAGAGGCCTGCACAGTTTGGAAAATAGGCCGGCCAGTTGCATCGGTTCCTACTTGGACGCTACGGCTCAAAATTCGGCGGCTCACCTGCTGGTCAATGGGCCATACGGTAAAATTTTCTATAGCCAGATTCAAAATCACTTCTGGGTTTTCATCCGCATTAACCAGATTCAACCTGACATTTAAAAAATTATTTAACTCATCACGCACTTTTTGCTTATAATAATCCAGATTCACCATGTTTATATCACGTGAGTTACCGGGCTGGATATTAATGGTCATAGAAACCTCCCGCAAGGCATGCTTACGATGTTTAGCGGCTCTGTTGCTGCTGCATCCGTATATTAAAAATACGGCCAGTAAAATGATAGAACAGGCCTTTTTCATATTCTTTAAAATTCAAAGACCAGAAATCAATAACGGCTATAAAAGGTCTTTATTTTTTCAACCAACTGCGTGTATAGAGGTTTAGTAAACTCAATAAATAAGTATTGGGGTGCAGGCGGGGCGCTTTCGCCTTTACGAACCAGTTTTTTATAATCGGCGCTTAAGGCTCTTTCGTCTCCTCGAAAAGTACCCCATCTGTCCAGCCATACATAAGTGCCCTCCATTTTTTCCTGGCTAATTACGTTATTGGTTTGCCAGTCTGTTACCTGTAAATTTAACAATCCGGCCGAGGTGATGGTTTTCTCAAAACTGCTTACTTTGGCCTTTACGGTTCCATAAACGGTTTTCCCATCTACCGTACCTACTTTTACGCTATCTTGCTTAACGTCTTCTACACGTTCTTTTACATATGTTTGACCGACTACGAAATCGTCAAAAGAAAGAGTTAAAACCTGGTCAGGTTTTAATTGTTGCCCACTGGCTTCATTGGGAGTATAGAATTTGATAAAACTTCTGCGCTCATAATTTTTTAAGTATTCGTAGATTTTATTCTGGAAATATTCATTGCTTAGCTCATAGATACTGCGTTTTAGCACCACAGGTTCTACTACCACTTTTAATACGGCTAACTGATAAGCCAGCTCCTGTTTTTGGCGGGTATCTTTAAAGCCGGGATATAACTGATCGGCTCGTTCAAAATCAAAATAAGCTTGGCGGGCGCTTTGGCGGTTTTGTTCTTCCAATAATTTTAGCCCACGGGTATAGCGTACTTCTGCCGCTTTATATTTAGCTTCCTCTAATTCAATGATGTATTTATTTTCCTGCAAAACTACTTCCCGGCAGGAAGGACATCTTCTGATTTCATTGGCCAGGCGGTTTAAGGCTTCATATTCCTGGATAACTTTTTCCCAGCGCAAAACATTGCTAGATAATTTAGCTTCGCGGATGTTTTGTAAGTGATCATCTGTAGCAAAATTATAAGCCTGATTCAGTGTCTGTAAGGCTTTACGATTGCCCGGAGATCTTTGCAGTCGGTTAACGGCTTTAAAAACTGCCTCATCGTAATTGCCTTTTTCTAAAGAGCGCAAACCTGAACTGCAGCTTATCACAAACAGCGATACTAATAAGAGGGCGCAACGGCCAATAAATGCAGATTTCATATATATTGATAATGTCTTTTTTGCTTGGAGCGAAGCCGTAATATTTTTTGTTAATTCGTGCTTTATCCCTTAAAGACGAAAATTTATGGAAATAAGTTACAAGCCTTATGAACTTGAGTTAAAATATCCCTTTACTATATCCCGTTTTTCCAGAACCTCTACTCCTTTAATGTTATTGGAAATAAGCTATGAGGGCTTTATTGGTCATGGAGAAGCTTCCATGGTTCCATATATGGGCGAAAATATAGAAACGGCCACAAATTTCATGAAACAGGTTGATTTTTCCTGGTTAAAATATCCATTTAACTATGACGAAGTGATTGCCTACCTGGATAACCTTGCTCCTGGGAATCCCAATATTAAAGCTGCCATAGATATTGCTTTGCATGATTTGCAGGGAAAATTAGAAAACCGGCCTTGTTACCAGTTTTTTGATGCTGATCCGGAATTAATGCCGGCAACTTCTGTAACCATTGGTATTGATACTCCAGAAGTTGTAATCCGTAAAGTTCAGGAAGCTGGAGATTGTAAAATTATCAAAGTAAAACTGGGCCGGGATAATGATAAAGAGCTGATTCACACCATCCGCTCAGTTAGTGATAAGCCTTTGTTTATTGATGCTAACCAGGGTTGGACCGATCGGCAGCAGGGCCTGGATATGGCCTGTTGGCTGGCAGAACAGGGTGCCTTGCTAATTGAACAGCCCATGGCTAAAGATGATATAGAAGGGAACGCCTGGATTACTCAGCATAGTCCCATTCCCATTATTGGCGATGAATCTGTTCAGCGTTTTGATGATGTAGAAAAGGCCAAGGGTGTTTATCATGGCATTAATGTAAAACTGATGAAAAGCGCCGGAATGCACGAAGCCAGCAGGATGATAAAATATGCACGAGAACATGACTTAAAAGTGCTGTTGGGCTGTATGAGCGAAACCAGTTGCGGTACCTTGGCGGCTGCGGCTTTGGCCCCGCTTTGCCATTGGGCAGATTTGGATGGACCTTTTTTAACCCGTAACAACCCTTACCAGGATCCGCAATTTAAAGACGGAAAATGGGTGTTGAATAATCTGCCTGGTTTAGGGCTGATTGAATTGTAAAGCTTATTGGAATATTAGCGGGTATTGCCACAATTTTAAATGATTTCAGTTGAATTTTGCAGCAAATACCGCCTTTTTCCCGCCTTAATTTCCTCCCAAAATAACCGGGCTGCCTTTACCATGTCCCATAATAAGAACTTTGGTATTGGGCGAAAGGGCAATTTCTTTCTGGGCCTTAATACTTTCGTACTGTAGTTGTTTGTCGCTTAAGCCGGTCGACAGAATTTTTTGATAGTCGGCTATTCCTTGTGCTTCAACACGTTTACGTTCAGCTTCCTGGCGTTCTTTTTGCAAAACGAAGGTCATTTTCTGGGCGTCCTGTTCGGCATTGATTTTAGATTCGATAGTTGTTTTTACCGATGCCGGAAGCGTAATGTTTCTAACCAGCAATTGCTCCAGTTCTAATCCTCTTTGAGAAAAACTTTTATTAATGGTTTTAAAAATTTTGGTTTGAAATTCATCCCGTTTACTGGAGTATAAAGCTACTGCATCGTATGCTACGGCATTATCGCGTATGGCAGTGCGTGAAACGGGCCGCACAATTTTGTCCAGGTAATCGGTGCCAATCTCGCGTAAAATATTAGGCGTTGAGCTGGCTTTTACCCGGAATAATACCGACAGGTCGATAACTACTTCCAGGCCATCGGCCGAAAGTACCCGAATGGCATCATCTCCTGATTTTGCTTCATCATTTGCCCCAGACATGGTATAATTCTGGGTCTTTACATCAAAAGTGGTTACTTCGGCAATCGGGTTAATGATATTTAAACCGCTATATAAAACCTCGTTGTCTACTTTCCCAAAAACAGTTTTTACACCTACCTGTCCGGCATCAATAACTTTAAACATAGAGGTTAATGCGCCTGCAATTAAAAGTACAATGCCGGCAATGCGGATGATGCTTCCGAAGCGGGCAGATTCATTATGCTGCGTAGATAAAAAGAAGCTGGCTATAACTACGAAGATGCCAAGGATTATTAAAAACATAGTATGTATATAATTTCTGCTTAAAGGTAATACAAATCATCTGACGTAATATTTATAATCCGAAAGAAATTTTAAAATAATTTTTTAAAAATAAGTTAAATATGAGGAATAGTGGCCGCGGACTAAACTCCCCGAAATGTAGAAATTAATCAACAGTTTTAGAAAGACCTGATGGGAAAGTAGTTTGTTTAGGCAGCTGACCAGAACTGTGATAATGGTACACACTTTGTGCTTAGTATCAGTAAATTAAACGCTCTAATAATGGAAATTTACTTGACTAAAAAACAGCTTCTTTTACTTTCTTGTGGTTTTATTGCAATGACTCTTAGCTTAACATTCATTGTTTTTCCGTATTTGGGAATTATGAAGTAAGTTTTAGTATTTAATTTAGGAGAAAAAAATATATTCCTGAATTAAGGTTCTCAAAAAAACGAAAGAGCATCAAAACAGATGCTCTTTCATTTTTTAGTCGTTTTTCAACGAGATTGCTGGTGCTTTTTATGTAGCTGCTCCGTAATCTGGCCGCGTACTTTTTTTACAAACTTTGCTTTCAGATAAATAAACATGACCAGAGCCAGTATAGCACAACCCATGTAGATATACAGTTGATGGTTGTATGACCAAATGGCACATAATCCCAGGGTAATGATTGCAATGTTCAACAGAACATTTAAAAAGATATTTTTTGCCATAATTAATATACCTGTAAGCTTGGATCTATCTCTGCCGCCCAGGCTAAAATTCCGCCTTTTAAGTTGTACAAATTGGTAAAACCAAAATTCTGTTCTAATTGCATAATGGCCGCTGCACTGCGGGCTCCGCTGCGGCACTGTACCACCACCATTTTATCTTTAGCTATTTTATCGGCCTCAATCAGTACTCCGGCCAAAGGAATGTTTTCCCCTTTTAGGTTAGACATTTCGTATTCAAAAGGCTCACGTACATCAATGAGTTGAAAATCTTCCTGATTTTCTATTTTTTGCTTGAGTTCAAGAACTGTGATTTCTTTCATGATTTTTTCGAAAAACTTATTCAAAGGTATCGTTTTTACTGCTAAGAGAAAAAAACGAGCATCCCCAAAAAATAAAATTGACAAATAGGGTTACAAAAATGGGTTTATGAATTCTAAATTTGTAGGGCCTTGAAAATATGTTATTTAGATGCCCGTTTATTTTTCAAGGCTTTAATTTGATAAAAACATATAATGGATAAAATTACCCGTTTTTTTTGGTTCTGCTCAGGAGCGCATGTAGATACTTTGAAAAAGTATCCTACAGAGCATAATAAGTTTGTGGGCATTGGAGCCACCATTTTCTTTACAGCCTTGTTTGCTTCCCTATCGGGAGGATACGCCATGTATTTTGTTTTTGCGGGTAGTCAGGCGGCTGTGTTTTTTGCCATTTTTTTCGGCTTAATCTGGGGATTGGCCATTTTTAACATGGACCGTTATATTGTTTCCAGTATCAGTAAAAGCGGCACTACCAATCAGCAGATTATGCAGGCCACTCCGCGTATTTTATTGGCCATCATGATTGGAATAGTGATTTCCCGCCCGCTGGAGTTAAAGATTTTTGATAAGGAGATTCGCCAAAAATTAAAAACCAGCTATTTAAATGGACAGCGCTCAAAAATAGATACCCTGAATAAAACCTTTAATAATAAGTATGGCAGCGAGCTTCAAAAAACTGCCGAATTAAAGCAGGAAAAGGATTCTTTGGAAAAAGATATCAAGCAATCCCGTTATATTTTAAATCAGGAGGTTTTTGGCGATAAAACCAGTCAGACTTCGGGCCTGATGGGTTTTGGTACCTATGCCAAGCAAAAAGAATCATTGGTGCTGCAAAAAGAGCAAAGGCTGGAGGCGGTAAGGGCCGAACTGGCGAACATGGATAATTTCTTTACCCGGCGTAAAGAACTGGATGGCTTGTCTGAGCAGCGCATGTTTAGCGGTTATCAGTTGGATAGTTTGTCTAAAGTAGCAGGTTTTGCCGACCGGAACTGGGCCTTAGGGCAGCTTACCTTTAAAGAAGACGGAAGCCGTGATTTGGATAATTATCTGGCCATTTCCTTTATTGGTTTTCTGTTTATTCTTTTTGAGTGTTTGCCAGTTTTTGTAAAACTAATGAGCAATAAAGGGCCTTATGATGTAGCTCTGCAATATGTTGAAGAGTCGTCCATACATGGCGCTTACAAGAATAAAGATTATGAAGTGGCCGTTACCGACGGCGTTCAAGAAACTAAGGTGGATACCGAAATAGAGAAGCAAAAGGAAATTATCAAAAAAAGTTCCATCCGCGAATTAAAGAATTACAATTGGGATGCCTGATTGTCACAAATTCTTTGCTTCCTTTTTTAAGGCAGAGTTTAATTTTAAATAAATAATTTGTTTTCTTAGCTTGATTAAAGCTGCGGTGCAGCTTTGTGAAAAAATCAAACTTAGATGCAACTTCTGCAATAGGCAGTTGTCTCATCCCCATAAAAACAAATTATCGGATGAAAAAAAAGCTACTTACCATAGCCTTCTTGTTCTGCACTTCTGTTTATGCCCTTGCGCAAAATACGCTGCAGTATGAAATTTCTTTTCCCAATGCCGTTCATCATGAGGCTGAGGTGAGTTTAGTAATTCCCAATGTTCCGGTGGGGCCATTAACCCTGCGGATGAGCCGTTCTTCTACCGGCCGCTATGCTACTCATGAATTTGGAAAGAACGTGTATAACGTAAAAGCTTTTGACGGACAGGGAAAAACCATTACTCTAAACCAGATCCAGGGCGATGTGTACCAGGTTCCGCAGCATAGCGGAAAGGTTAAAATTACCTATACCATTTTTGGCAATTGGGTAGATGGCACTTACCTGGCTATTGATGAAACGCACGCCCATATGAATATTCCGGCGGTTTTTATGTGGGCCAAAGGGCTGGATAAACGCGACATCCAGATTAAGTTTAATGATCTGAATAAATATGGCTGGAAAGTGGCAACCCAATTAAAGCCAACCGGTAATCCGGCGGTATATACAGCGCCCGATTTTCAGTTTTTTATGGATAGCCCTATTGAGCTTTCGGCTTATAAATTGGCCTCCTGGGACGATGTGAATCCGGATAAAACCCGGCAAACGATCCATTTGTCGAGCCATTCGAACGATGCGCAACCTGTGATCGATAATTTTGGCAAAATGGTACAGCAAATGACCGCCGAGTCCAAGGCCGTTTTTGGCGAACTGCCCCGTTTTGATTACGGAAATTATACCTTTTTGCAGGATGTAAATTCCGAAAATGGCGGCGACGGTATGGAACATCGCAACTCAACGGTGATTACCTCAGGCAGGGATCAAATTGCCGGAAATGAAAAATCCTTGCTGGGCACCTTCTCGCACGAGTTTTTTCATGCCTGGAATGTAGAACGTATCCGCCCTAAATCACTAGAGCCTTTTGATTTTGGTCAGGCTAATATGAGCAGCGAATTGTGGTTTGCTGAAGGTTTTACCCAATATTATGGCGATCTGATCTTAAAAAGAGCCGGCTTAAGAGATCTAAATGATTATTGCAATACCTTACAGGGCATGACCAATTATGTGCTTAATTCGCCGGCGGCAGCCCAGTATCCGGCTACTCAAATGAGCCGTTATGCCGTATTTTCTGATGCCGGTGTAGCGGTTGATCAAAATAATCAGGCGAATATTTTTAACTCATACTATTACTATGGGGCTACTATTGCCCTGGGGCTGGATCTGCGCTTGCGCTCTGAGTTTAATACTACGCTGGACAATTACATGCAGGCCGTTTGGAAGGCGCATGGCAAAACCGAAATTCCGTATACCATCCCGGATCTGCAAAACGTGCTGGCTAAGTTAACCAATAGCGCTTTCGCTAATGATTTCTTTAAGCGCTATGTATATGGTACCGATAAAAACGACTATCAAAAGCTATTGGCCAATGCCGGTTTGTTGATGCGTAAAGCAGCACCAGAAAGCGCTAGCTTGGGCACTTTACGTTTAATGCCGGCAAACGGTAAGCTTAAGGTGGCCATGAATACCATTAAAGGAACTCCGGCTTATTTGGCCGGCCTGGATAATGGCGATTATCTGCTGAAAATTAATGAAGATGAGTTGAAAACGCCTGCCGATTTGAATACCATTTTAGGAAAATATAAACCGGGTGATGAAGTGCTTTTAGCATATGAACATCGTGGCATGGCCAAATCAGCCAAAGTAAAATTGCAGGCCAGTAATGCTCTGGAGGTAATCCCAATGGAAAAGGCAGGCATGGAGTTAAGTCCTGAAATGCAGAAATTCCGCGAAAGCTGGTTATCATCTCAAATAAAATAAATTAGAAATCAACGGGACTGACCAAATAGTCGATAACTTTTGACGCGTCATGGTGAGCTTGTCGAACCATAGAGCGAAGCAGAAGCGAACAAAATCCTACTTTAGGCATACACGCTTCGACAAGCTCAGCGTGACGGCTCTGCTCAGATTTAAAGCCTGATTACTTTGATCAGTCCCGTTTAAACATAACACAATGAAGAAAAATGTAGCCGGAATATTGGCCATCCTTTCTCTGGCTTCCTGCTCGGTGCAGAAGCCGGAAAAGTTTTTTAAGAATAATGATGTAGAACGGATCATCCGGACGCTGGCTTCAGATGAGATGCAGGGCCGGGCTACCTTTACCCCGGGCATCGAAAAAGCTGCCAATTTTATCGAAAATGAATTTAAAGAAATTGGCCTCAAGCCTTTGAACGGAGAAAGCGGTTTCCGACAAACTTTTTGGATGACCCGCCTTAAACCCGGTCTGGCCGACATTGCTATCGGTGATAAAAAGATTGCGGACGAAAATGTGCTTGTTGTGACCAACCAGCTGGAATTGAATCTGAGTAATTCATCTGGCGTTGAGATTGCCCGGATCAAAGCCGGCGAGAATTTCCAGAACCGGTATCGTAGCTTGGCGCAATCCGATAAGCCGGTAATCGTACTGGTGGATGCCAGTTTTGGCGATATCTTTAAAAGGATAAAGGCCAATGCCGGCCGGGGCCGACTGGTTCAAAAAACCGGAGGAAATGGTGCCGCGATATTCGTTTTAGGCGTGGATGAAGCTCCCGTTTTTAGTGTGAAATTTAAGAATCAGTCTGAAAACCTGCCTTTGTTTAATGTGGCCGGTATGATACCTGGCAAATCGAAAGAAAAAGAACTGGTGGTTTTTTCAGGGCATTATGATCATTTGGGTATAATTAAACCGGTTGGAACTGATTCTATTGCTAATGGCGCCGATGATGATGCTTCCGGAGTAACGGCCATGATTTCTTTGGCTAAATATTACAAGAAGCTGAACAATAACCAGCGCACCTTGATTTTTGTGGCCTTTACGGCCGAAGAGATCGGCGGTTTTGGTTCTCGTTATTTTTGTGAGCGTTTGAACCCGGATGATGTGGTAGCCATGTTCAATATCGAGATGATTGGTAAAGACTCTAAGTTTGGACCGAACACCGCTTTTATCACCGGTTATGAACGGTCTGATTTTGGACAGATTCTGCAAAAGAATCTGGAAGGTACGGCCTTTAAATTCTATCCAGACCCATATCCGGAGCAAAACCTGTTTTACCGCAGCGATAATGCCACATTAGCCGCTCTGGGTGTGCCGGCGCATACCATTTCTACGGTTCAGATTGATGGCGATAAATATTATCACACCGTAAAAGACGAATTTGAGACCCTGGATGTGAATAATATTTCGGCTACCATTAAAGCCATAGCTTTAAGCGCCCAAAGCATTATTTCCGGTCAGGATACACCCAAACGTATTCCCAAGTTGAAAGAGTAAAATTATATTATACTGAATGATTTTATAATGCTTTGCGCATTATGAAATCATTCAGTATAAATTGGTGATACGGAATATCTACGATCTGATAGATCTCAAATCCTAACTTCTGATAAAAAGAAAACGCCGGGTTATTCCGGTTTACATTTAATTCCAGAATTTCTCCACCCAGGCTTTTAGAAAGAGCCGCAACTTCATCAATCATTTTTTTTCCACTACCTTTTCCTTGTTCTGAAGGGTGCACATAGAGTTTATGCAGCTTGTAAACTTTTTGCGCAGGATCCATCAGGCTGAAGGAGGCAAAAGCTATAGGCCGAGCCTCTCTTTCGGCAATCAGGAAAGTGTTTCCTTCTTGCATTTGCTGCTTTAAGGCCTCTGTTGAGTATATTTCCTGCAACATGAATTCAATCTGTTCAGAAGGAATTACGTTGCTGTAAGTGGGCCACCAGGTTTGATGCGCCAGGTGGTGTATAGTTTTTATATCCTGGAAGGTTGCTTTGCGAATAAGCATCTTTTTAAGTAAGTTCTGAGATAAAAATAAAAGGCTGCTCAAATTTAAGGCAGAAAAAGCCATCTTTCTCCGTTTCCAATATTTCGTCTGTTAAATAATATAAGCCTGATACTTTTAAATTATGCACCGGATGAGCCAGCTCCAGTTGTTCGCCCCGGGTTTGCCATTTGCTAAAGCCGCTGCGTACGGCATAGGTTTTTTTATGTGGAGTAAAAATCACCATGTTGATATCATCTACATAGAGGGCATAATCTTTCAGTACAAAATTATGGGTAATGATATTTACCGCCTGATAATGTTCGCCGGATAGGTATTTCAACGCATCCTCCAGAGGATTATCGCCGCTTAAAATAACATGGGTGTGTTCTTGAGCGGCAAAATTTGGAGTGGAACTTAGTACGGCATCAATTTTAATACCTAAAGATTCGGTGTGCTCATACATTTCTTCGGCTACAATGATCGTGGGACTCCATTCCAGTAACTGACCCAGGTTTTCCAAAGGGAAATCCTGTAAATCCATAATGAGTAGCGCCGGTTCCTGTTTTTCACGGACAATGTGGTGGGATGACATGTATCTAAAATAAGAAAGTTTTTAAATTATTAAATAAAAATAGGCGATACGGCTATTCTTTTTTCAAAACAGGTATTTATACGGATCTTATTAATTATCGGATCAGTTTTCTAAAACTTTTGATAACCTCGGCGGGATCTTCGGCAAGGTTAATGGCCGCTGAAACTGCAATGCCATGAATTCCGGTTTGCATCAATGCTTCGGTATCATTTATTTGTATGCCGCCAACAGCTATGAGGGGAATGTTTATTTGCTGATTTTTCATGTTGGCAATGATTTGCCGATAGCCATTCAGGCCGAGCAAGGGATAATTATTAGGTTTAGTTTGGGTGATGGCAAATGGCCCGCAGCCGATATAATCTACCGCTTTCGATGCGGCAATGCGCTGGATATCTTCCCAGGAATTTGCCGATGCCCCGAGGGTTTTATCCTCTCCAATTATTTCCCGGATATTTTTGAAGTCGGCCTGCATATCTTCCAGATGTACACCCTGGGCATCTACCTGGTTTAGCAAATGATAATGGTCTGTTAAAATCAGGGTGGCGCCCCAGTCATCGCAAATGTTGGCAATGGTATGAATCTCGGCTACCAGTTCTTCGTCTGGTTTGCTGAGGCAGCGGTACTGTATCCAGTTGGCGCCGGCTTCGCAAGCCATTTGTATCTGTTGGGCATGACTGCGCTGCGGCAAATCCTGGCTTAGGTAATGAAAGTTGGAAATGTATTTTTTCATAAAATAGCTTTTAGCTGTTGGCCAACAGCAGGTGTATTTTTAGCAAAGAAAATTCCAAAAAGTTCTAAAACTTTTGGAATTTTCCTATCGTTAAATTCTGAAATCCACTGTCGCCAAATGCACAAAACAAGGTTCATAAACCTGATTGGAGCGGATACCGGCCTAGTGGTTAAGGCCAGCGCAGTATGAGCGGAAAGCAGGACTGCGCTAAGCCAAGTGAAAGGATCTTAGGGTTTCTAAATTAGCTTCTAGCCATTAGCTAATAGCCAACAGCTAAAAGCTAATGGCTAGAGGATTATTTCAGCATTTCTGTAACCGGCTTGCCAATACAGCCGTTGGGCATTTGTATTCGCAGCAGTGCGGCCAAGGTGGCGGATATATCAGTCATATTGGTGGGAGCGTTGGTTTTTCCCTGCTTAATGCCCCAGCCCATAAATACCATCGGGATATGCGCATCGTAAGGATTCCAAGAACCATGTGTAGTACCTGTAGTGCCAGAGCTGCTAAACCAGCCTGGTTTCAAAATAATTTGAACCACGCCGCTACGTGCGGGGTTATAGGCTTTTACAATGCGGTCTTTCAGGGTTTCCGGAATAGGTGCTTCCTGTATTTTGTCTATATCAATGGCATAAGCTACTCCGTCCAGACCTTGCAGATAGTTTACACATGCCCGGCGGATATCTTTTTCACTTAATTTTTCTTTTGCAATTAAGGCATTGTTCAGGCTCACCTGATAATTGCTTAAGCTAAGCACCAGATTCTTGAATTTAAATTCTTTTTCCAACAGGCTATTCAAATCCTGGGTAATTTGGCGGGTAGGCCAAAATCCGGCCGGGATGTTGTTATCCAGTAGAAAATTAGGGTTGTGAGCAGCTCCGTGATCGGCGCTTAAAAAAGCGGTGTAATTTCCTTTGCCTACCTTGGCATCCAGGTAGTTGAATAACTCGGCCAGATCGCGGTCAAGGCGCAGGTAAGTATCTTCTACCTCAATAGAATTAGGTCCAAACTGATGACCAATATAATCGGGAGAAGAGAAACTTACTGCCAGAAAATCGGTTACACTTCCCTGGCCTAATTGTTCATTTTCGATAGCTGCCATGGCCAGATCCTTGGTCATGGTATTACCGTAAGGAGTGCTGCGGATCAGTCCGGCTCCGCGGTCGGCCATTTGCGAAGTTTTTACCGGTAAGGTTGGGGCTTCGGTACCCGGAAATTTGCCTTCGTAACGGTTATTATCCGGAGAACTTTGAACGTAGGTGTTGATCGGATAAAGCGTGTTCCAATCTTGCTTTAAATATTTTTGTGCCGGATTTTCCTGGTTGAACTTTTTAACCCAGGCTGGTAGGTCTTTCATATAATAGGTACTGGTGATCCAGCTGCCGCTATCATCATACCAATAAGCTGCATTGGCTGCATGGCCGGCCGGAAGGATGCCGCCGCGATCTTTCAGGGCGATGCCGATTACTTTAGAGCGGAAATTGGTAGCCAGTTTAAGCTCATCGGTAATGGTGGTGGTTAATAAATTGCGTGGCGACATTTGCCCTGCTTTGGTATTGCTACCTACCGTTTGTACGGTTGAATCTTCCGTGCAATACATTGTTTTTCCGGTGGCTTGAATAATAAAATCATTGCCGGAGATACCATGCAATGCCGGAACCGAGCCGGTATAAACGGAACTATGGCCAATTGCGGTTACTGTGGTTGCGTAATCAATTTGGGTGTTTTCGCAGGTAAAACCTTCGTTTAACATGCGTTTAAAGCCGCCAGACTGGTAGCGATCGTAATAACGGTATAAAAAATCCCAGCGCATTTGGTCAACCATAATGCCTATCACCAATTTGGGGCGGGCTAAAGTTGTGTTGGCTTGGGCAGTCGGTTTGGCTTTTTGAGCGGATGCCGGATAAGCCAAAGTGGCTACAAATAACAGCAGCAGGTATTTGAACTTCATATTGGATAATGTTTTTTAAGACAGGGCTAATATCGGTATTGAAAATTAATTGAGGGTGATATTTATGTTACGTATTAAGGGATTACACTGATTTGAGGGATTACACTGATTGTTGAATGATTGCACTGATTTAATTGGATTGCACCGATGGAGATTGATTTGTTGGCTGTTTAATTCTAAGGTTTAAGAATGCCCCAATAAGAACCCCAATCCTGCCATCCTCTAATCCTAATTCAGATCATTTATTACAGGTTTTGCTATCTAAACCTGATTGAAGCGAAAAAACCGGAATGAAGCGTTGCAAAAACTTTCCTTGAGGCAGAAAATATCCGCGAATGAGGATTTGTAGCGGAAAGCAGGGCTAGCGCAACCGAAGAGGTAAGGGCTTGCTTTTCTAAAAATGTTTAATTGTTTAAACGGTTAATTGAGAAATATCCGCACTTAAAAAAGGGGGCAAAAGTCACCGCTCCTGTAACTTTTAGCCCCCCAGCCTCACAACTAAAATTTTAAACTCAGAGAAAGCAGGAAGTTTTGTCTGGCCTGCGGATAGTAGTAATTCTCGGTGGTAAAATTGCCATCGGCCAGATAGCTGAAAGTATAGCCATTGCTTTCATACAGCTTGCCAAAAATGTTGTTGGCCAGTAAAGTGATGCCGATGTTTTTTAAACGTTTGGCCGAAGTATGGTAGCTTA
>DASQIU010000181.1:0-14373 GCA_035631395.1 Daejeonella sp.
CGTCTTAGTGATTTAGATGCTTTCATAAAGTTGCGGCTAACTCTAAAAATAGACTCATTATTCTAAAAACAAAACTAATTGTTAAAAATATTGCTTCTTATACATAGATTAAGCGAATTTATGGATTGCACTGACTAAGAATCCTCCCCGCTTTTTTCTTTAACAGCTTTAGCTGATAGCCTTAGCTGTAAGCAAGAAAACTAGCAGCAACTCAAAACCACAAAGCTAGCAGCTAACAGCTAACAACCTACAGATCCTTGCGGTTAAAGATGCGTAAGGAAAATACCAATGGCAGGGATATCCATAAAAACTGCATGGCCACTGAAAAGCTGATACCCCAGGCGCTGCCAAAGAATTTCTGGTAAAGAGCGCCGGTATAGCCCATCAGCGCAGAAATATCAATCTGCAGCAGAATCAGTATTCTTCCCAGATCGATTGGGTTCAATGCCGTAAGCGCAATCATGGCTTTTTCTAAAGGATAATCGGCAAATGAATATAAAAACAGCAGCACCAGTCCGTCGAAAATGATGGAGCAATAAAACCAGATCATCAAGGCCAGACCTATCCCTTTGGCTTTATCGCGGGTAAAAGTAGAAGCCAAAAAGGCCAGCGAAACAAAGCTTAGCGTCAATAAAGCGCCTGTAAGCATCAGGGTTAAACCGGTTGCCGAAAGGGCAAAAATCGCCACGGGAATACATACCCCGAGCACATAAGCGCTTAAAATGGAAAGGCTGATCCCTAAAAACTTACCCATCAGAATGGTTCTTCGTCTTAAGGGCTGCGAGACCAAAAGCTCCGTAAATTCATAAGCGTTGTAATAATAAGTGGTGGCATAAACGATGCTTACCAGCGGAACAATGATCATAACAATGGTGGTAATGCTTACCAGGCTTTTGGTCACATCCGCGTCGGATACAAAAACGCTGACGCAAATAGCAGCTAGCAACAAGGTATAGGCCAGCAAAACCTTACTTCTGATGATATCCGCAATAATATATTTGGCAATCTTGATCATGTTAACGGCTATAAAATTTTGGTCAATGCTTTTCCTAACCGGAATTCGCCGGTTTCTGATTTCAGCTCTTCAATCGGTTTGAAAAATTTAATGTTACCCTCAAAAAGGTACAGAATCTGGTCGGCAATCTCGTCCACCTCGCTCATAATATGCGACGTCACCAGGATGAGCTTTCCGTTTTCTTTCTCCTTCAAAATTTTGTCTTTCAGAATTTCGGAAGCCAGCGGATCCAGGCCGGCAGTGGGTTCATCCAGAATGAGCACCTGTGGACTAAACAAAAAAGCCAGAGAAGCACTCACCTTCTGCCTTGTTCCCCCTGAAAGCGTTTTCATGGTTTTATTGAACATGCTCTCCAGGGCAAAAGCTTCCATCAGTTCCTTATCCAGGTGGGTTTCCCGGTTCCGGATATCCATCATCATCTCAAATAAATGGCCCATCTTCATATTATCCGGGTACCGGCCAATCTGCGGCATATAGCCGATATTGCTTTTATAACTAAAGGTATTTAAGATACTTTTCCCGTTAAAAACGATATCGCCGCTATCGGGCACTACCATGCCAAGAATCGACTTGATCAGTGTGGTTTTACCAGATGCATTGGGGCCAAGGATGCATACTACCTGGTTCTTCTGAAAAGAGCAGTTCAGTCCGTTCAAAACCTTTAGTTTGCCAAATTTTTTCCTGATATTTCTTATCTGTATTACAGTGTCCATGGTTTCATCTTAGGTTTTTCATCTTTTACGGATTCGGGCGTGATGGAAGGAATCGACTTTTCCACTTTATCGAAAAGGTTGACGATAAAACTGCGCATCAGCATCACGCTTTGCGGAATCTTCTCAATAATCTGAGCAAACAGGCTAATGGGCCGGTAAGGGATATCGCCGGTTCCGTCTTTATCCAAATCGTAACCTTCGTATTTGTCCCAGTAATTTTCGTTGAAGTGATTTAAATTTAAAGAACCGTTGGTGGTTACATCAAAAGAATTGCCGATGAAATTATTAGTGCGGATGGTGCTCCCATCGCAATTGGCCAGGATTCTTAATCCCCAGCCGTTATTTCTGAAATCGTTTTTCTCTACCAGGATCCGGGTGGTGCCTTCCATGTACACTCCCGAAGTATTCCTGTGGAAGCGATTGCCGGTAATGCGACTATCCGAAATATCTTTTAACAATAAGCCGTAGATAGAACTTCCCCAGTTATCTTCAAAAAGATTATTGACCATGGTGATTCGTTTGGAATACATCACGGCCACTCCCGAAGCATTGTTTTTAAAGGTATTATTCTGATACAGATCATCGTCAGAAAACATAAAATGCAAGCCGTATCGGCCGTTTTTCTCAGTCAGATTATGTTCGATCCTGCTTTTTTTGACAAATTCAAAATAAATACCGTCCCGATGCCCGGTAACCTGATTTCCGCGGATCAGATTGCCGGAGCATTGCCACAGGTGTATCCCGTTCCCGGAGTTCTGCAATTTGAAAGTTCCGGTAATCTGGTTATTAATAACTTTCGAGTGATGAGCTTCAGAAAGGTAAATCCCAAAGTAATTATTCACCAGCTTATTGTTGCTTACGGTTACATTACTGACCTGAAATAGGCGGATCCCTGCAAAATCCCGCATGGAGCCGACCTTAGAGTTTTTAATAGTAAATCCGTCAAAAACAACATTATCGGCAGTGATGGTAACCACTTCTTCCCGGAATCTGGCGTCCAGTACCGGGAAACCTTCTCCTTTTACTATTACTTCTTTGTTGATAATGGTATTCTCAGAAACATAATTCCCCTTTTTCACCAGGATGGTATCGCCATTTCGGGCTATTTCCAGGGCCTGTTTCAACGAAGCTATTTTTGTTGCCGGAGCCACTATAATGGTTCTCGCAGTTGTAAAAGTCGTTTGCAATAGCAAAAGCCCCAGCAGAAATCCAATCCTCATCATAAATAAAAATTAAATCAGCGTATTTGCTGTAATTCATCCCAGTTCATTACCCGCCCGTTTGCACTTGCTTTATGCTGTTGCGCCGCATCTGCAGAAGCAAATACCGACAGATTACCACCCATGGGCGATTTAATTGTTTCATCATACAGGAAAGAAGCTTTTTCGGCTGCTATAAATGTGCGGGAATGCAGGTAATCAACCAACAGAATCACAGATTTGGGATCTTTGGCCGCCTCCTGATCTGCTTTCAAATAATCCACCAGGCATTCGGCCGAATCGAATTTATAGATCTTCCCTTTGGAGGTGATCATTTCAGCGCCAAACCTCTCATCCATGATGGTCATTTTACAGAAATGGCAGCCATCTTTTCCAAATTCAATCATTTCGGGCTCTTGCGAACAGGATACAAGACCTGTGGCCATGAAAGCCAGTAGCAAATAATGTAGAACTGCCTTCATTTTACGCGTTTTAAAAATTTTTCATAATAAAATACAGTTCCCGAAATCATACCACCCAGTCCTACAAAAACTCCGCCTATATCGGGCAGAGAGCCCGCTACAAAATTCAGCAGTTGCTTGTAGCCGACTAAAGGAGGCTGGTAGGTCATTCCCGGCACTTTAATTGCCGCGGTAGGATCCAGATTATGCCCGTATTCATACTCCCATAAGTAAAAATCAGTAAAGCCCACTATAGCAAACAGCAGCAATACAATAAACCATACCTTAAGCATTATTTTGCTTCCTGTTAAGGAAACAAGCAGACCGACCAGCAGCACCGCTCCAAAAATGTAAGGCAGGATTTTAAATTCGATAAAATCGCCGGGCACAATGTGTTTCATCCCGATATAATGGTTAAGCCCGTTAATCTGATCTACATTTCCGGTGATACCGTTTAGCCAGATCTTAAGGCCCAAGCCTTCGGGATATTGCGGAGCCTCCAGTACAATTTGCCACAAGGGCAAAAAATAAGCAGACAGCATTAAAACAACGCTCAATGCAATGAATATCCTCGATTTTTTATTCATGATAAAAAGGGCTTAACAAAAGGGTGTCTAAAAAGTCTCATACTACTCTTCTCATTAATACTTGGACAGGCAAAATCCTACCTTTTGGCATTCATACTTCGACAGGCTCAGTATGACTCAAGTTCCGTGCGAGTGCCATTCTTCATGGTGAGCTTGTCGAACCATGCTGCTCTTCACGTTCATACTTCGACAGCAAAATCCTACCTTTTAGCATTCACACTTCGACAAGCTCAGTGTGACGATTCTGTGCGACTGCCATTCGTCATGGTGAGCTTGTCGAACCATGCTGAGCTTCAAGTTCACAATCAACAAGCTCAGATACTTTTTAGACATCCTCTTTTTTATTTCTAATTTAATTTTTGGCAATTGCCGGATTGTTGCCCAAAGAATATTTCAAAGGCACGTTCGATCCTGCGGGAGACACGCGGAAATAACCTGACATTTCCTGGTGAAGCGCAGAACAGAAATCGGTACAATAGAATGGAAACATTCCCACCCGATCCGGCACCCATTTCAGCGTAGCGGTTTCGCCAGGCATGATTAACAGCTCGGCATTGTTTGCCCCTTTGATGGCAAATCCATGAGGCACATCCCAATCTTGTTCCAGATTGGTAACGTGCACATAGACCTCATCCCCTACTTTTATTCCCTCAATATTATCCGGAGCCAGGTGAGAACGGATCGCGGTCATATACACATCCACCCTGTTCCCTTTGCGCTCAACCCTGGTTTCTTTTTCCGATTTCACTGCATGCGGATGGTTGTTTTCTTCCAGCTTGTAGAACTTCACCTGATTTTTGGTGATCTTTTCGGCAGGAATGGCCTGTGCATAATGCGGTTCGCCAATAGTTGGGAAATCCAGCAGGAGTTTCATTTTATTTCCGGTAATGTCAATCAGCTGAGCAGATTGTGCCAGTTCCGGACCTGTTGGCAAGTAACGGTCTTTAGTGATCTTATTCAAAGCGATCACATATTTACCATAAGGCTTTTTAGAATCTCCTCCCGGGATACACAAGTGGCCAATAGAATAATAGGTCGGAATACGGTCAACTACCTCACGGGTATCCAGTTTCCATTTTACAATTTCTGAAGAAACAAAGAATGAAGTATAAGCATAACCCTGACCATCAAATTCGGTATGCAGAGGGCCTAAACCGGGTTTTTCAACCTCGCCTTCCAGCACGGATTCGTATTTAAGCACCGGAATGCCATCCACATTTCCATCGTACTGCTTTTTCTCTATCGCCTCCAGCATTTTTTTGTATTTAAATACCGGAATGGTGGCAGCTAATTTACCGCTGGCTACAATGTATTCGCCTGAAGGGTCCACATCGGCTCCATGGGGTGATTTAGGACAAGGGATGTAATAAATAATCCCCGGATAATCCTTCACATCCAGTATAACTGATTCCTTTTCAATAACAGAAGTTGCCGAATGCGTTTTTTCATCGTACACATTATGTGCATAACGGGCCGGAATTTTTTTACCCTTTCCGGCAGCGATCAGCTCTTCTGCTTTTTTCCAGTTCACGGCCATGATAAAATCCTTATCGCGCTGGCTGGCATTTACTTCCAGTAAGGTATGTGCCTTTTCGGTATTATAGCTCGAAAAGAACACCCAATCGTGAGAAGGGCCTTTTCCGGCATGGGCCAGGTCGTAGTTAAAGCCGGGAACGATCAGCTGGAAAGCAAGGTTCATTCTTCCGTTGTCTTTGTTCACCTTTATAAAAGATACAGCGCCTTTAAAATTATCTTTATAAGAATCGATCGGCACATCGGCATTATCGTCTAAAGGCACACTGAAACGGGTGTTTCCAACCACGTACTCCGTATTTTCGGTACAGAAGGGCGAAGCATGGTTTCCGCCGAGGTTGGGCAGTTCAATGATCTCTTCGGTACGGAAATTGGCCAGGTTCAGCCTGGCTATACGAGGCGTATTATTGGCATTGATAAACAGCCACCTGCCATCGTCTTCGCCATTGGTTTTAGAAAACTGAGGATGGTGAGTATCGTCCCAGGGAACAAAGCCGTGAGAAGTATTCAGCATCGGTTTGGTTTCCTCAGAATATCCCCAGCCATTTTCAGGATTCTGAGAAAAAACGGGAATTACTTTTAACAAGCGTCCTGAAGGAAGGCCATAAGCCGCGATCTGCCCGCTGAATCCACCGGAAGCGAACATGTACAACTCATCATACTTTCCCGGAGCCACATATACTTTCTTTGCGGCATCATCGTCTACCGACTGCCCTACTTTTCCCGGTTTGCAGGCAAAGTTCAACATGGCCAGACCAAGAACTAGAAAAGCTGATTTTTGGTATAGAAATTTCATATCTATAAGGTTTAGTGGTGATCATTTTTTCTGAAGTATTCTAAAATTTCTCGTGCTTGTTCATCCGATACATTCTGGAAGGTCATTTGTACCAGGTGCTTTTCCAGTAAGGCTTTGCCTACCGGATCATTCTTGGTCATCTCCTCCGGATTGGTTATCATATTCAGGACCCACTCGGGAGTGCGGCGTTCTGTAACATCTTTTAAACCGGGACCCACAAATTTTTCGTCAGTAACCTTATGGCAGGAAGCGCATTTGGCTTCAAAAACAGCCTGTCCCTTTTCAGCCATGGCCTTATCCAGCTCGCCAATCTGAACAGCGGTAAACTTGCCCACCCCCTTGCTTTCACTTTTCGCCTCCGGATCTGACACGGCAACCGAAGCGGCCGCATGCTCTTCTGAGGCCTCATGTTCTTTTTCTTCTGATGAAGACGAGCCCCCACAAGCGGTCAACAGGAAAACCAGCCCTATTAACAATGTAAAAAATAATCTTAATTGAATTTTCATGTTTTTATATTTTAAAAAAAATAAACAATTGATTAAACGAAGGTAAGATACACGGAGTTTCACAAAATGACAAATGTCACTATTTCAATATAAAGACCTTTTTATCTTTTATTTTTTCAAAAAAAACCTATTTCAGGAAATATTTCTTTTGCTCGAAATCACGTACCAGCTCGTTTACCGATTTTTTTCCAAATTCAATAAGCAATTGGTTGCGAATAGGCAACATCTGCTCATGCAACGGGCAAGGCTGTGCATCAGAACACTGCTTAAGCCCTAATACACAGGCGCTAAAGAGATCATTTCCATCTACAGCCCGGATGATGTCGAGCAGATAGAGCGAACGATCATCCTCAACATAAAAACCGCCATGAGGTCCTTTCACAGACGACAGCAAGCGCCTGCGGGAAAGATCCTGTAAAATTTTAGCGGTAAAGTGCATCGGCGACCCAATTGCATCGGCAATTTCCGCAATACCGGCTTTTTCATTCTTATGGCTTTTATAAGCAATGTAAACGGCTGCCCGGATCGCATATTCGCAGGATTTGGAAAGTATCATTTTCAATATTTCTGCAAACCTAAGGTTTCTGTTGCTTCTTTTTCTAGGCCAATTCTTTTTCTAACTCGATAGCTTTGGGAAACAAGATGTTGTTTTCTAAATGCACATGCTGGTGCAAATCTCCTTCAAACTCCTCCAGTTTTTTGAAAAGTATGCTGTAAGAGGTACAGGCATCGGATGGAAGAGTATAATCGGAAGTCAATTCGCGGATGATAACCATATCTTCGCCTGCCTGCTCGTGCTCCATTTCCATTACCTGCACCGGATTTTTCACACCGCCAAACGGAGTGGCTGGCATCGGCGTTCCATCCCTTTTAACTGCTGCCAGAGCCTTAATGTGCGGAAAGAGGATTCGCTCTTCTTTGGTTAAATGCAAACTCAGATCCTGCGCCACGCGGGCAAAAATCTCGGCTACCTGTATCATTTCAGGATGATTGCTGCCATGCACCCGGGCTACCTTTTGCGATAGTTCTGAAATAAAGGGAATACTATCCCGTACATACTGATGATGGGTATTCACAATAAAATCTGAAAGAAAATCCAGGTTCCATTTATCGAAATCAAATGAAGATGACTTTTCAATCTTATCAATTGCCGCCAGTTCTTTTCGGATCTCATCGGCGCTTATACCTTTTTTCTCGCTCACTTCATTAAGCGTTTTTTTGCCTCCGCAGCAAAAATCGATTCCCAGTTTTTTAAACACCTGAGCTTTGCGGTAATCTTTGGCCACTATTTCACCAATGGTTTCTTCGTTCTGTTCTGCTGCCCGTTTGGTTATTTTCACTTTCCACCATTGCGGCCCGTTTTCCAGATATTCCCAGGTAAAGGTCTGCCCTCTTTCCGCCAGTAACTGATAATACAAAGGTTTAGGATCATGATCATTGTGTATGACCAGCGAATTCTGATCGGCTAAAGCATCAAATGCTTTAAAAATGGTTGGATGTTTTAAGCGAGGTTCGATCACCGTAACATCAAGAATGTTGGTTTCCATATTTCTTATGATTAATAAAGGACAAATTTATCTTTTATTAAGAATAGAAAGAAATATTTCAGAAAAAATCACAACAAAAAAGTAAGTATTAAAAACAGATGACAAAGCAGAAAAAACAACGTCTCCACCACAAGAAAATCTATTCTATATTCAGGAGACCGGAAACGCTGCTTTCAATTAAGACAAAGATGAAGGAAACCGGCTTCTTTCCAGATACAAACAGGCAGCAAGCAGAAAAAAAACAGCCAACGCAAACAATAGGTAATGATATGCCGGGATCGTAATCGAAAACAATGCCAACAGCGGACAGATAAACAGCAGGGAAAGATAAAGCACCACCCCGAAAATAAAACCTCGGTGAATAAGGTCTAAGAACTTTCCCCTTTTCAAATAGTTCTGCATCTCAAACCGGTCAAGTATTAAAGGCGTAACGCATCCTAAAACAACCAGGTGAACATAAGCGATGGCCGTATCCCGAAATAGCATGGCCCAGGCTCCGATAGCGGGAATACAGATCAGCACCTGCAAAATACTTTTAATCGTAACTGCCAGCAGGGCGGCCTTTACAAGAAATGAAAATCGGGGATACAGCCCGCGGAAATAAAAACATAAAGCCAGCCAGCTGATCAAATGGATCAATGCTGCCGCCAATGCGATCATCCAGATTATAGGGGCAGGATTTTTCCATAAAGTGAAAATAAAATACAGGGGAAGGATTGAAAATACAAAAAGGTTCAGCCAGATTTGTACATAAGTTCCCTTTTTTACATCCTTCAGGTATTTATTTGCCAATAAAGACAATGCCGCCAGCAACATCCAGCCATTCATTTGAAAATGGAGGTAAAAATAAATCGCATTCTGATAAAGAGGACTGTTACGATGCCCCGAAGCCATAAGCGGCCCCAGCGCAAAGGGGCCTACCGAAGAAAGACAGAGGAATAAAAGTGCGCCCCAAAGCATCTTTACAGAAACCGGATTTCCGGTTCCCTGCAGTCTGTTTGACTTCCATAACAGATAGCTGAATCGGTACGTTAGCAGAATGAATAAAGTGGACCATCCAATAGACAGTGCTTTATATCCCTGAAAAGAGAAACTAACCAGCATGCCCAATGCGCTGAGCAAGGTTAAAATAAATACCCTTCTAAAAGGAACCGAATACTTCTCTCCAGAAATTGTACTCACCAACAGAAGAGCTAAAGCAAAAAACATCCAGCCGGAAAAAGCAAAATGAGAATGAGCATGAAGAAGAAATGCATAATTAGCTCCCGGAAGGGGAAAAAGCTGCATGTAGCGCAGCGCCACTCCAAACAGGGAGAGTATTACAAAAGCGCCAAATGCATAATAATGAAAGTGCTTATTTTTAATCCAGCTCATGATCCCGATAACAGTCTTTTTCCTTCTTCGGTAATTTTATCATAAGACCATAAAGGTTCCCAGACCAGTTCCACCTGTGCAGAAAAATCTTTAAAATTCAATTCCAGGCAGTTTTTAACGGCCAACAGAATGCTTTCGCCCATGGGGCAATAAGGCGAAGATAGGGTCATTTCTACTAAGATTTGCTTTTCGGCTTCTTTAATTTCTACGGCATAAACCAAGCCCAGATCAATAATATTGATTTGCAGCTCTGGGTCGATCACCTGCCTCAATGCTTCTACTACCTCCAGTTTAAAAAAGGAGTGCTGATCGGTTATATCAAAGTTTATCATGATCCGGATTTTTAACTTTATGCAATACCACACTCAGTACGTTAAAAAAATATCCCCAGGCGGCAATCAGAAATGCCAGCAAACCCAGTTTTATAAAAAACGGCGATGCAGCGATCAGGCCAGGGAAGAACATGAGACAAAAAACAACAAAGGCGCCCGATTGAACCTTTAAAAGTGTTTTCTTATACAGATCTGCCGGCAGAGGAGTTTTTAATTTTCCCGCCAGATGCTGGTATCGTTTCACCCATACAATAAAGGGAAGCGTTTTAAAGGTCTGCCCCAGGATCAAAGCACTTAGCCAACCCATAAAAAGCAAGGTTCCGTATAAGGCGGTAAACCGTAGGGCAAGCGCATCATTTTTAAGATGATAAAAAATGATGAAAGGCGCTGCAATGAGTCCGGCTGCCAGCAGTACAAAGGCCAGCATGGTATTCAGAATGGGCGGATCAACCGCCTTGCGGATCCGCGAAGTAAAACAAGAGCGCACAAAAATCAGGTAACTGACAATACCCGCAGCCCCGGCCAGCAGAATAAAATAGGTTTTTATATTTATTCCGTAACGGTAGGTATCCAGTAAAAACAGAATAAGCGCTCCATTGATCAGGTAATAGCTCAGGTTCAGGAATTTGCGTGCGGGCTTGGATGATACCAGGAACATAGGCAGCAGCTTGGCACTTACTCCAATGGTCAGCAGTAAAAACCAGCCTGCAATACCCATGTGGGCATGCAACTTCAGAAACTGAAGGTGATCTTTGGGTAAAAATGCATATCGGAAATTAAAAATTAAAAGCACACCCAAAATGGCCGTACACAACAGCCAGATACAGGCAGTAAGAATGAATTCCTGCTCAATTGCATCCTTTTTCTTACTTCGCCTTCCCGTTAGGTAAATATTGATACCGAACAGCAGGATACCGGTTAATAAAAATATGCCGCCGGCCTGCATATAAATCCCCGGATCAAATATCCAGAAGGTATATACCAGTAGTACAAGGCCCGATATAAAAAATGAAAAACTAAACCAGGCCAGCTTATGACTGAAAAGGCCGGTTTCGAGCACCACAGGAAGCAGTTGGTAACTGGCTCCAAAAATGATCAGCGTTCCCCAACCCAGGGCCGCCATATGCGTAAGGGCCAACAGTTTAGGCTGGAAATAATGGCCGCTCAAGGTATCGACAGAAAAAAACAGCATGGCCGCTAAAACCGTAAAACAGCTTGCCGCTAAAAGATAATGCACAATCACGATGGGATACAAGAGCCCGTCTTGTTTAATTGAATTCATGGTTTGTAGATTATCAGATACACTTCGCCGTTTTCTATCTCCTTAAAAGCGTACTCAAAACCTCGTTCTACTAATTGTGGAAGCAGGTAAACGGGCACTTTCTTATGGTACACAAACAAAGCTTCTCCGGAAGTTAAGTCGGAAGTTTTTTCCAGAATAAGCAGCATGGGCTGTGGCATAGGCAATGCTCGTACATCAATACGGATCAATTTTTCATCCTGAAACTGCTTCAACAGTTCATCAAAATCTTTTTCCTTTTCCGGGGTAATGCTAACCGTCCGGACGGATTTTCCGGAATCTTTATTTTTCTGAAACCAGGTGATAATCTTGTCGGGCACCTCGCTTTCAGTAAAATGAGCAAACCCACGTTCGGCCAGCACATGAATAAGCGGAACGGGCTCAAAGGTATTGATGAGTTTTAAAACCTGGTTTTTTTCAAGCTTGTCAGCCTGCTGAAGTATCATTTTGAGCGGGTCTTTATTTTGGGCCAGCATGGGCCTTACATCCAGCTCAATAACCTCCGGATTAAGCTGATCTTTCCTTAGGGCAGCCGGAATATCAGTGGCAAACGGTTTGGGTTGCCCGATCTGAAAACCAACCTGTGCCATACTGTTTAAAAAAGCATCAACTTCACAGCCGGCAATCCCGCAGGCATCGGCAATGCTCACCCGTCCTGCAAAGAGCTTCCGCAAAAGCGGATTCTTCAATTTTGAGAAGTTTTTATTCAGTTTGATCAGCGCCTCAATCACCTCTTCAGGATTGTGCTGCAACAGCTCTTTGATCTTGGTCTGTCCGTTAACCTGCATTCCAGAATTCATCATAAAACTGTTCAATAAAGGGTTGATGAATTTCTTCAATGGCGGCCCCGGCTTCTTCAAGCTGCTGCGGAGAAAGCGTACTCTCGAGATAAGGAAACAATTCGCGTTCTTCAAAACGAATGTGCGTATCCAAAAGCTCGGCAATTTTCAACAGCATTTCCTGATCAAGCGGAACATTTGAACGCAATTGCCCAACCCGGTTTAAGATCTCCCCATGTTCATTAAATACCCGGTGCTTGAACGCATTATCTGCCGGCAGATATTTTAAAAGCAGCTCCTCCTCTTCTTTAAAATGCGGAATCAATGCCTGATCTGAAAAGTAAATGATGTAATCGGCAATGATCTTTTCATCGACGTTGTTTTTCAGGCCCTGTCGTACCTTCCATCCCAGCAATAAACCGTGATGATGATCCCTGGACAGGGACTGTAGATTTTTATTCCTCTTCATTGCATTTTCGTTTAGAATAAAGATGAATCAAATCTACCAATAAAAGATAAAAACATCCTTTATTAATTAAAAATTACAGAAAAATGATGTATAGCTGATAGCGTTTAGCTTTTAGCTATAGGCTGTTAGTTTGAAAAAGCGGTTAGTTAAAAAGCTATTAGCTGATAGCCTTAGAAAAGATGTTAGCTGTTAGCCTTTAAAATTAGCCTTAGGAAGAAGCAAAATAGCCGGTAGCTTGGAAAAGATGTTGTTTGGAAAAGCTTTTAGCCTTTAACTATTAGCTAAAAGCTAACGGCTAATGACTAATAGCCAACAGCTAATATCTAACAATCAGCCCGCTAAAAATAAAAGCATTACCTTTGCACGCAATTCTATCCCGGTCTATAGCCGGAATATTTAATATTATTTGATGTCATTCGAAAACTTAAAACTGATTGAGCCTATTTTAAAGGCTCTAAAAACCGAAGGTTATACCCACCCTACCCCTATTCAGGAACAATCTATACCCATTATACTTCAACGTAAAGATTTGCTGGGCTGTGCCCAAACCGGCACCGGAAAAACCGCAGCGTTTTCCATCCCTATTTTGCAAATCTTGAAGGAAAACAAGAACCAGACTAAAGATATTAAAGCCTTAATTTTAACGCCCACCCGCGAACTGGCCATCCAGATTGGCGAGAGTTTAAGCGCTTACGGCAAGCATACCGGCTTAAAACATTCGGTAATTTTTGGCGGAGTATCACAAGGCGCTCAGGTATCGGCCTTACGCTCGGGAGTTGATATATTGGTTGCCACTCCAGGCAGGTTATTGGATCTGGTTAACCAGAAATTTGTGCATTTACATCATCTGAAGATATTTGTTTTAGACGAAGCCGACCGCATGCTGGATATGGGCTTTATTCATGATGTAAAAAAAATCATTACCAAAATTCCCGAAAAACGGCAAACCCTGTTTTTCTCGGCCACTATGCCTCAGGAGATTCAGAAACTGGCCAATACCATTTTAGTGAATCCGGAAAAAGTAGAAGTTACACCGGTTTCATCCACAGCCGATACCATTGAGCAGGCTATTTATTTTGTAGAAAAGGGAGATAAGAAAAAACTGCTTATCCATTTACTGAATGACCCCAACATCAAATCGGCACTGGTATTTTCACGCACCAAACATGGGGCCGATAAGATTGTGAAAGATCTGATTAAAGCTAACATCAAAGCCGAAGCCATCCACGGTAATAAATCGCAAAATGCCCGCCAAAAAGCCTTAAGCAATTTTAAAAGCGGACAGATCAAAGCCCTGGTAGCTACCGATATTGCCGCCCGCGGAATCGATATCGATGAATTATCGCATGTGGTTAACTTTGAGCTGCCCAATATTCCGGAAACCTATGTGCACCGCATTGGCCGTACCGGCCGGGCCGGCGCAAGTGGCATGGCGCTTTCTTTCTGCGATGAAGAAGAAATGGAATTCCTGAAAGATATCCAGAAACTGATTTCCAAAACCATCCCGGTTATTGAGGAACAGCCTTATCATATGCGGGGAGCCGAATTCCGCTTGGCTGAATCAGGTAAAAAAGCAGCATCAGCCTCCTCTTCAAAAAAACCTTCTCGTGGCGGCAAAAGCCATGGCCCTAACCGTAGGTTCAGCAATAAAAAAGCGGGAAATAAGTAATTCCCGCCCATTTTTTATTGTTCGATAAACTTAGAATTTCTGAACCATAATTTTTAGGATGAATAATCAGATCCTAAAAATTATGGTTCTTTT
>DASQIU010000182.1:0-2835 GCA_035631395.1 Daejeonella sp.
GGTTATGATCCCAATGGATTTATTAAGCTGGTTAGCTATCACCCCGATCATTTAACCTATGAATATTCTTCAGGTAAAGATATGATAGCCGTATTCTCTGAAATTTGGTACGATAAAGGCTGGAATATGTATATCGATGGCGAGAAGAAGCCATTTTTTAGGGCCGATTACATTTTGCGGGCTGCCCAATTGCCAGGCGGCAATCACAAAGTGGAATTCAAATTTGAACCTAAATCCTATTATACCGGCGAAATGATCTCTTTAATTGCTTCTATTATTTTAATTCTGGGATTAGCTTACGCGATTTATACTGAATTGAAAAACCGGAAGGAAACTAAAACCCCTCAACCGGTTCATTAAAAATATGGAGACGCCAGTTCTCCGCAGAAATGTTTAGAGAGAGGCTGTCTAAAAAGACAGCCTCTTTTTGTTTTCCCTGCATTTCTAAGCAACTCTCATTAGTTGCAAATTCAGGGAAATGATAGAACCCTGTTTTTATATCCTTAGGCACCAAAACCTTGCCCTCAAAAATTGGTATATTTATAAAGGAGGACAAAAAGATGCCCGGTTCAAAATATCCATTTCCCGAAGTGCCTGTTTCTTGTTTTAATGATATTGATTTGTCATTAACTTATAGCTATGCCCAATATTTAAAATGGCTTTTTGAGGATCGGGTAGAACTGTTGCAGGGGAAAGTTTCAAAAATGACTGCGCCTTCCAGGTTCCATCAGGAAGTTTCTGGAAAAATCTTTTTGGCTTTGGGTATTTATCTGAAATCAAAACCTTGCAAAGTTTACAGTGCTCCATTTGATGTTCGTTTCCCAAAAGAAAGCAAGGCCGATGAGGATATTTATACGGTTTTGCAGCCGGATACCTGCGTGGTTTGTGATCCAGCCAAATTGGATGATCGGGGCTGCATCGGCGCTCCGGATATTGTAGTCGAAATTTTATCGCCCGGAAATAATCAAAAAGAGCTGCTGAACAAATACCGGCTTAATGAAGAGTTTGGCGTAAAGGAATACTGGATCATCAGTCCATCTGAAAAAACCTTTTTCAAATATACCTTGATAGAAGGCAAATATCATCCCTCTAAATTATTCACCTTAAGCGAGGAAATCCAGACGGAGGTTTTGCCTGGTTTTAGGCTCAGTTTGGATAAAGTATTTGAGAATTAATTTTTTTGAAATGCCTAAGTCAAAATATCCATTTCCCGAAGAGCCTGTTTCTTGTTTCAATGACATTGATTTGTCATTGACTTACAGCTATGCGCACTATTTGAAATGGCTTTTTGAAGATCGGGTAGAACTGCTACAGGGAAAAGTTTCAAAAATGACAGGCCCTTCCAGATTGCATCAGCGGGTTTCTGGGAATATTTTTCTGGCTTTAGGTAATTATTTGGAATCCCAACCCTGCCAGGTTTACAGCGCCCCTTTTGATGTCCGTTTTCCTAAAGAAAGCAAGGCTGATGAAGATATTTATACGGTTTTGCAACCGGATATCTGCGTGGTTTGTGATCCGGGTAAATTAGATGACCGTGGCTGCATTGGTGCTCCGGATATTGTGGTCGAGATTTTATCTCCCGGGAATAATAAAAAAGAATTGTTGAATAAATACCGGATTTACGAAGAGTTTGGTGTCAGGGAATATTGGATTGTCAGCCCATCCGAGAAAACCTTTTTCAAATACACATTAGTGGATGGCAAATATTATCCATCTAAATTATTCACCTTGAGCGAGAAGGTGCATTCTGATATTTTACCTGGCTTTACGCTCAATTTGGATAAGGTATTTGAGGATTAAGTGGTGTTGTAGTGTTTAGAGCGGAGAGTTTAGAGTTTAGCCGAATAAATCGTATTACAAGGTTTAGAGTGGAGAGTTTAGTCAAACAAATCGTGTTACAAGTTTAGAGGGGAGAGTTTAGGGTTTAGCCAAACATATCCCAGCGCTAAACACTAAACATCTAAACCCTAAACAAGAATCCCGGCCTGAGGCCTAAACATCTAAATCTAAACCCTAAACTTTTAATCATTAGTACGCCCATGCCTCAGGTAGTAAAAAGCCAGTTTCAGGGCAATGTAACCATGATTCAGGATGTTGGGCAGCAGGCCATAATGTTTAGAGAAAATGTTAAATCGTTCTACCAAACTCTGGCGATGTTTGGCTTTAGACATGCCACCAACCAGGTATTTGGCCACATATTGGCGGGTGTTTACAATTTTTTTGGCCTTTTTGGCCGCTTTAATAATCCAGTCTATATCGGCACTCAGTTTATAGCTTAGATCATAAGGTTCAACCAGCGAGCGCTTCAAATAAATGGCCTGGTGACTGATACTCATTCCATATTTAAAGCTTTTCCAGGTAAAAGTTTCTGGAATTTGATGACGCCGGCGACCTAAACTCTGCCACTGCTCATTAAACATTTCCGTTTCGCCATAATAAATATCGGCATCAGGTTCAGTGGCAAAAACCTTGGCCACGGTTTCTGCATCATAGATCTCATCGCCCGAATTCATAAACAAAACATAATCGCCAGTAGCTAAGTCCAGACCTTTATTCATGGCATCGTAAATGCCGGCATCGGGTTCAGAAACCAGTACGGCCAGGCGTTCTTTGTATTGGGAGATAATTTCCAGGGTCCCGTCTGTAGATCCGCCGTCAATAACCAGGTATTCAATAGGCTGATAGGTTTGATTTAATACCGATAAAATGCTGCGTTCAATATCGCGGACATTGTTATAAACCACCGTAATAACGCTGAGTTTAGGCTGGAACATGCGGTTGCTTTAATAAAGATTGGTACAAGTTGAGGTGTTTGGCGGCAATTACCTCTTCAGA
>DASQIU010000183.1:0-3284 GCA_035631395.1 Daejeonella sp.
ATCAGCGGGGATGAAGAGGCTGAATTTATATACGAAGCCGTAAAAGCAAGCGGATCCATCCAAAACACTTGTTTAATTGTGGATATTGGAGGAGGCAGCGTAGAATTTATCCTTTGTGATTTTGACCAGATCTATTGGAAAAAAAGCTATGATATTGGTGCTGCACGCCTGATGCAACAATTTTTTAAATCTGATCCACTCTCCAAAATTGATGAAACCAACCTTATTTCATATTTAAAAAATGAACTGCAGGAACTGGAGTCAATCTGCAAACAATATCCACCGGTCTGCCTCATTGGTTCGGCGGGTGCTTTTGAAACTTTTGCTGAAGTAATTGCCATCAAAAACAATACCCCTATCCAATTAAACGAGATGAATAACTGCAGTATTGAGCTGTCAGATTACCGGGAAATGGCCAAGACCTTGATAGCCTCCACTCATCAGGAACGAGCAAAAATGCCCGGTATCATCGCTTTAAGAGTGGATATGATTGTGATGGCGGTGGTTTTAACCAATTACATTCTGGAAGTTACTCGCATTCAAAAAATCAAACTTTCCACTTTCGATTTAAAGATGGGGGTTTTGGCGAGGTTGGCAGTCTAAACATGATACTTAATGTCTGAAGCAGGATTTTTGTGATTTTTATGATTAACATGATATTGAAAATTCTGCCAGTGGCAGAATCCTCTATATTAATCAAATCCAAAAAATCCTAATTCAGACAAATTATAAGCAAATAAAATCCTGCCAATAGCAGAATCCTGTATTAATCTTACATAAAGCCTAAAAGCTCCCCGTACAACTTTTCTGTGGGCAGCCCCATCACATTGGTATAAGAACCGTTAATACGTTTTACCACCACTTGTCCCCACCAATCTTGCACACCATACGAGCCGGCTTTATCAAATGGCTGAAAATTTTCAATATAGAAATCGATTTCAATATCAGTAACCGCACGGCAATAAACCTCCGTTACATCGTAAAAAGAATAAATTTTAGTGCCTTTTACTAAGCTAACCCCGGTATAAACCTCATGTTTTTTTCCGGATAATTTGCTTAGCATTTCCTGTGCATGAGCTTTATCGGCAGGTTTTCCCAAAATTTCACAGTTTAAAGCCACAATGGTATCGGCAGTAATCACAATATGATCATCGCTTTCCAGGGAAAATGCTTTGGCTTTTTTCTCGGCAATAAAAAGGGCAATTTCTGCAGGTGTTAAACCGGAGGGATAACTTTCATCTACCTCCTTTAAAACCACCCGGAAATCAATGCCCATTAGCTTCAGAAGCTCTTGGCGGCGTGGGGATTTAGAAGCCAATATAATAGGAGGAAATTGAGCAATCATTCTAGGAGCCTGTTTAAATTTGTTTAATTTCATGTCGTCCCGATGGGACTAATGTATATGCTAATCTAATCTTCTATTAATATTACGGTCCCGATGGGACTATATTTTGCTCCGTTAGGAGCTATTTGTTAGTAGAAATTTCCAAAAAACAAGAACGTAAAAACCCTTTAGGGGTGATATAAAAAATGAACAAAATTTAAAGTCTTTAAAAATCTAAACTTTGAATGTTCCATCCAGCGCAGAAGGATTAGCATCCATCCAGTTATTCTGGATCTTCAATACCTTTTCAAGCACATCGCGTACGCAGCCTTTTCCGCCTTCTTTTGGAGAAATATAATGGGCGATGGCTTTAATTTCTTCTGCCGCATCGGCCGGGCAAACTTTTAATCCTGCCAATTGCATTACCGGTAAATCCGGAATATCATCGCCCATATACATTACCTGCTCTGACGAAAGCTGGTAATGAGCCAGAAACTGATGATAGCTTTCTATTTTGGAATCTACCCCCATAAAAACATGCTGAATGCCCAGGCCTTTTAAACGCAAAGACACTCCAACCGAACGGCCGCCAGAAATAATAGCAATGGGATATCCTCGTTTTACAGCCAATTGCAGCGCATATCCGTCTTTAATATTAAACTGACGCAATTGTTCGCCGGTCTCGGTAACATGCACCATTCCATCTGTTAAAACGCCGTCTACATCAAACACAAAAGCTTTTACTGATTTCAGTTTTTCCAGAAACATAGTTTTTACAGTTTTTGCTGATGATAAATTCTCTAAATTAAAAAATCAGACTAAAAGCCTGATTTTTATGAAATATTATTCCTGATTATCCCGCCATTCATATACCCAGGTTGACTGGATCTGCTCCAAATGGCCCTCGTTGCTTTCTTCGCGGGTTCCCACAAAATTAGGCAAGGCAAGCACCCATTCCAATAAATCGGTAAAACGGATACGGTAGATCTGCGATTCGCCAAATTCATCACCAAACTTTTCATAAAGCCCCATGGCTATATCTTCGTAATCGTTCCAGTGGATGGGTAAATCAAATTTATGATGAGACATAGTATTTTTAATAGTTAAATAAGAATTAATGGCCTAAAAACTGAGTTTGATCAGGCAGGGTAATTTCCAGATTACCATCCATAACCACACACTGACAACCTAAACGAGAATTGATACGCGGATTTACAGCACGGTCGATAAAATCTTCTTCTTTATCAGAAATTTCCTGAATAAAATCCATTCCCTTATTCACATAAACATGGCAGGTGCTGCATCCGCAAACTCCGCCGCAGTTATGCTGCAACTCTATGCCATTATCCAGACATACATCCAATACCGATTCATGCTGAGCAATTGGTAATTCAATGGGCTCTAATCCTTCTTCTTCGAAATTGATCCTTAATTTATAGATGTTCATTTGGCCGCTAAAGTAATAAATTTACCTTCCTGTTGAGGAATTACTTGTGATAATTGATAATGCTTTGACTAAGCTTGGCATATAATTCCTGCAATTCCAGGTTGTTTTTTAAGAGTTCCAGATGCCGATCTATAATATTTTGGTCATGCCGAATAGCTGGGCCAGTTTGCACAATGGCCGGATCCTCCAATTGAATTTTCAATGCCGTTTCAGCAATTAAAGGTCTTAACAGATTAAAATCCAGTCCTCCATCCTTTAAAAGCTGCTCCGCCAAAACATACATATGATTGGTAAAATTACAAGCTAACACCGCTCCAACATGCAAAATCCGGCGCTGATTTGAATCTAAATCAATAACCCGTTCAGAAAGCCGGTCGGCAATAGCATGAATAGCCAACGCTACTTCGGGATTATTTCCTTCTACAGCAATAGGTATTTGCCTAAAATCAACCTCTTTACTCTTAGAAAAAGTTTGCAGAGGATAAAATACACCGATCCGTTCTGATATTCCCT
>DASQIU010000184.1:0-8584 GCA_035631395.1 Daejeonella sp.
TAAATGAAGGGCTTCCAACTGGTGCTGGGCAAAAAACGTTTGGGTAACGTTATGGCCGGTTTCGCACATGCCTTCATAGTTTTTATCTGCTCCCGCGATCAGGCGCAAAACGGTCGATTTTCCCCGTCCGTTGGCTCCAATTAGGGCAATTTTATCGCCTTTTTCAATGGTAGCCGTAGCATTTTTTACGATCGGAACACCAGGGTACGCCTTGGTTAAGTCTTCAATCCGGATAACGTGACGGCCGGATTGCTTGCTGAACTTGAAGCTGAAGTTTACAGATGGATTATCATCATCTACATCATCTACACGTTCCATTTTTTCCAGGGCCTTAATGCGGGATTGGGCCATTTTGGCCTTGCTGGCCTTGGCCCGGAAGCGTTCAATTAAACGCTCTTCCTGCCTGATTTTGGCCTGCTGGTTTTTATATTGCCCGCTCTGAATTTCTTCGCGTAAAGCTTTTTCTTCTATATAAAAACTGTAATTTCCGGCGTAGGGGATCAGTTTTCCTTTACGGGATTCGACAATTTTTTTAACCACCCGATCCAGGAAATAGCGGTCGTGCGATACAATGACAATGGCTCCTTCAAAGGCCTGTAAATAAGTTTCCAGCCATTTGATAGAGGGTAAGTCTAAGTGGTTGGTGGGCTCATCCAGCAATAAAATATCCGGATTTTGCAGTAATATCCGGGCCAGCATTACCCGCATGCGCCATCCTCCCGAAAATTGGGAAAGCGTACGGTGCGTATCGGCTTCGCTAAAACCAAGACCAGCCAGGATCTCGTGAGCCCGGTATTCAATATTATATCCGTCTAAGGCCTCAAACTCTTGTTGCTTATCGCTCAGTTTATTGATCAGCTCATCAGAATATTCCGTTTCGAGTTTTTTCAGGATGTTTTCTATTTCGGTATGCAACTGGTTCTGGCGCTCAAAAGCCTCCATCGCCACGTGCAAAATGCTCTTATCACTTTGGTAAGAGAGTAAATCCTGATTCAGGTAGCCCATTTTTAGGTCTTTAGCCATGGAAATGGTGCCACTGGTAGGCGTATAATCGCCCACAATAATTTTTAAAAGAGTGGTTTTTCCGGTTCCGTTAGCGCCAATCAGGCCAATTTTTTCTCCGGGTTTTATATGCCAGTTCGCTTCATCGTATAATGCCCTTGCACCGATCTCGAACGTAAGGTTGTTTATTGCAATCACGGCGCAAAAGTAAATAAAATTGGATTACGAACCTGCGCCTATCTGCGTAATCTGCGGGGATTAAAATATCTCGCAGATTTTCGCTGATCTTACCGAGATTTATTTTATGATCAGGAAATCTTTCTGAAAAAAATCACAGACATTTAAAAGATATCTGCGGGAAAAATCTGCGCTTATTTGCGCAATCCGAATGAAAATATCTCGCAGATTGCGCAGATTTTCGCTGATCTTACCGAGATTTATTTTGTGATCAGGGAATCGTTCTAAAAAATCACAGACATTTAAAAGATATCTGCGGGAAAATCTGCGCTTATTTGCGCAATCGGCGGGCAAATAAATCTTCCGCAGATTGCGCTAATTTTCGCTGATTCTTCAGAGATTTATTTTATTGATTTTATTTCATAATCATGTGGAAAGTTGGAATCCCTTTATAGCCCGTTTACTTTCCTGAATATTGATTTGTCAATTTCTGCGCAATTGAAATTTACAAGTAACCCCAGTCTTTTTCCGGATAATTTTAAATAGGTTATTATCTGCTTATGGTGTACCTCTGTTAATTTCTCAACAGATTTAATCTCAACTATTACTTTGTCTTCGACTAATAAGTCAAGCTTGTAACCAATATCTAGTTTGACATCCCTATAAATTAGTGGTAAGGGCATTTGTTGTTTCACTTTCAATCCTTCTTTAAGAAGCTCAAACGCTAAAGCGGCTTCATAGGCTGATTCAAACAAGCCTGGTCCTAAGGCATTAAATACTTTGAATATGGCTCCTCTAATTGTATATGAATATCGTTTTCGTTCATATCAAATTTTGGATAGTGTGTAATGATTTTTTGGGATAATTTAAGATAAGCAAAATGTTCGGATCAGTCATAGCTTTCTTTTGAAGAATAATCTGCGAAAAATCAGCGTTTATCAGTGCAATCTGCGGGCAAACAGATCTCCCGCAGATCTTGGGGATTTTCGCAGACTTTCCCGCAGATTTTTATATATAAGGGTTATTCATTAAACACATAGAGGAATATTGTTGGGCAAATTACCACAGATTCTCTAAAATGTCCGTGGGCATAATTTCTATCTTTTTATCCTCCCGTCATCCATTTCAATAATGCGGTCGGTTTTGGTGGCAAAATCAGGGTCGTGAGTTACCACCAGTAAGGACTGCCCGGTTTCTGAAGCCAGTTGCCGGAAAATATCGAATACAATATCACTGTTTTTATGATCCAGGTTCCCGGTAGGTTCATCGCCCATAATAATCAAGGGGTTATTAATTAGCGCCCGGGCAATGGATACCCGTTGTTTTTCGCCGCCCGAAATCCGGTAGGCTTGTTTGAAGGCCAGGTGACCAATACCCATGCTGTTTAAGCGTTGCATGGCATGATGCTCTATCTCTTCTTTGGAATATTTGGCCAGCTTTAACCCGGGTATCATTACATTTTCCAGCACGCTGAATTCGGGTAACAAATAATGAAATTGAAAAACAAAGCCAATTTTTTCATTCCGGATTTTGGACAATTCGGCATCAGTTCTGCCTTTCATAGATTGCCCATCCAGAAAAAGCTCCCCTTCATAGTCGGTATCCATGGTAGAAAGAATGTATAAGAGTGTAGATTTTCCACATCCTGATTTCCCGACTACCGAAATAAATTCTTTTTGACGGATGGAAAAGCTAATATCATTCAGCACCTGGTTGGTAACCGGATCATGAAAATATTTATTGATATTCCTGGTTTCCAGAATCACTTTTTCCATATCATTTCCCTCTGATAATTTCTACCGGATCTACCTCACTAGCTTTTTGGGCAGGGAAAAATCCGGCAATATATGTAGTAGCAAGAGCAAATAAAATCCCAATAAAGTAATACAGGATATTAAAATTAACCGGATAAGTTTTTATTGCCGGCAGGGCCGCCGTCTCAAAGGGTATATAGGAAATAATGGATGACAGGATATAGCCAAACATTAAGCCCAATATCCCCCCGGTGATACCAATAATCAAGGAAATCAAAATAAAGATCCATTTTACATCACGGCCGGAAAATCCGGTAGCTTTTAAAATAGCTATGGAATCCATTTTTTCGTAAATCATCATATTTAGGATGTTGTAAATTCCAAAACCTGCTACAACCAGCAGGGTAATACTTACCGCATAAGTGATGATATTGCGCACATTGGTGCCGGTTTGAAACTGCGCATTGGCGGTTTGTATATCCAGGGCATCTACGCGGAAAATTTTCTGATATTGGTGGGCCAGTTGAGGGGCCAGATTCATGTCTTTTAATTTTACCTGAATATCGGTTAGGTAATTATTGGATTCGCCCAGCAGTTTTTGCACCGTTAAAATAGAAGCATAGCTATTTACATTATCTATATCGGCTATTCCTTGCTGGAAAATGCCAACCACTTTTAAGGGCAGGCGTTCGCCTTTGGCCGAAGTAGCCTGTACCACATCGCCTATTTTGGCCAGCATTTTTTCGGCGGCGCCCTTGCCTAAAATGATGCTGTTAGCCACGGTTAATAAATCGTGGGAATTGCCCTTGATCACATAATCATTAAAAGCGAACAGCTTTTTTTCGGCCTGTACATCAATGCCGTTTATAACGCCGTTGAGATCTGTTTCGCCAATATTGAAAAACACCTGGGCGGTAACTTTGGGAGCAACACCCAACACTCTGGAATCGGTTTTCAGGGCCTTTATAATAGCCAGGCTGTTATAGATCTGCAAAGGGCGATCTTTGGGTTTTACAGAGCGAATGATATTGATGTGATCCGCATATTCTTTAGAAAGATTTACCGGTTGGTTTTCCATCGGCTTTATCTCATTGTACAAGCGGATATGCGGCGTACGGTTCAGGATCAGCCCGTCCAGCAGTTTGTTCAAACCGGTCATAAAACTGACCAGGGTAATAAACATGGCAATGCCAAAGGTTACGCCCGTGGCCGCAATAACCGATTGCCGCAATCGTGCCAAAAGCAGGGTTTTGCAGATATTCAGGATCAGTAAGAACTGCATATTAAGGTTTATAAATCTGCTGGCTGGTATCCAGTCCGCTGGTTATTTCTACATATTTATAATCACTCAGTCCGGTGGTTACTTTTACTTTTTTATCGGGTTTGATCAGCACATAATGGTCATTCACCAAATATTCGCGGGGAATAATCAAGGCATTTTTATGAGTTTGGATAATGATGTTTGCTTCCAGGGTTAAGTTGGGATATAATTTAGGCGGTGGCTGGGAAAATATGGCCTCAACGGTAAAAGTGCGGGAGCGGTTATCCATAATGGGATAGATCTTGCTAACTTCAGCTTTAAAAACCTGGTTTTTATAACTATCCATGGTAACTAAAACTTCCTGCCCCAGACGGGTTTTGGCAATATCGTATTCATCTACCTGCATTTCTAACAGGAAATTGCTTTCTTCACCTAAAATGGCAATGGGCGTTTGTGGACTCACCATTTCGCCCAGTTCCTTCAGGATATTATAAACCTGTCCATCAGTTTCGCTGCGGATGGTATAATAACCTTCCTGGTGTTTGCTGATGCGGAGATTATTTTGAGCCTGCTGATATTCAGTGCTTAATTGCAGTTTTGCTTGCTGAAAACGATTTAAAGCAGCCTGATAATTGTTTTTGGAGGAGGTATAGGCCAGTTGCCTTTGCTCCAGATCGGTGCGGCTTCCTACGTTTTGGCTCCAGAGGTTTTTTTGGCGAAAAAACATAATGGAATCGTTTTGCAGCTTGTCTTTGGCAGTGTTCAGAATCGTTTCCAACTCCTGAAGCTGAGCGGAATTGGCCGATGCGTTTTTTTGAGAAAGCTCTAAAGCCAGGCGGGCATTTTCGGTATTCAGGATGGGAGTTTGGTTTTCGATCAGAAACAGCGGATCGCCTTTTTTAACCTCCTGGCCTTCGGTGACGTATTTTTTCTGTAAGATGCCATTTACCGTGGAAAAAACCTGGTATTGTTGCTGGGCCTTGATGATTCCGGAAGCATAAACAGACTCGGTAATGGTGCTAATGCGGGCTTTAACCACCTCTTTTTTATTGTTGCAGCATTGTAGGAGCAAGGGCAACAGAAATATCAGTTTCCAGGTTTTCATACAAATGCGTTATTGGCCGAGGGCTATTTCCACTAATTTATTAACCGTTTTCCAGTTCCGGGTGGTAGCCAGAACTTTGAGTTTGCTTTCAAAAAACTTGTTGGATAGTTTGGTCTCTCCATAATTAATGGGGCAGTGCAGAAATATTTCCTGTTCAGAAATAATAAACTCATCAGGCAAATAGATGTTGCTTTGGATGCCCGTTAAATTTGCCGGATTGGGTTTCTCCGACAAAAAAGTAACATGTAATTTTTCCAGATCAATGCCTTCTTGCTTTAAAAAAGGATTGCTGGAAAGCGTATTTTGCAATTGGCTTAGGGTTCTTATCAAAACCGGAACTTCGAAACCATATTGATTAAAAATTTGGCTCCTGATTTTTTCCGCAAACTGTTGATCCGATAAATTTTCGTCTGAGTGAAAAATGACATTTCCGCTTTGGATATAGGTGCTAACGTTTTGGAAGTTCAGATTTTCATAAAGTGCTTTCAAATCGGCCATCAGGATTTTCTTGTGCCCGCTCACATTAATGCCTCGAAGCATGGAAATATAGGTCGTCATATTACCTGGTTGGAGATTTTTTTATCCATGACGAATATAGTTGTTTTGAAATCAAATCGAAGCAAGTGCAATTGCCAATAAAGCCAAAGTTGTAACTTAGCGGCATGTATCAGCTCATTAAACCCATTTTATTTCAGTTCGATCCGGAAAAAGTACACCATTTTGTAACCGGAGGCTTGCGTTTGGCCAACCGCATTTGGGGCGGAAAAGCTTTCATGAAACGTTTTTGCCAGTTAGAAGACGATCGGTTAGAGCGGGAAGTGATGGGTTTAAAATTTAAAAATCCAGTGGGTTTAGCCGCCGGCTTTGATAAAAACGCCTCGTTGGTAGAAGAATTGGGCGGTTTGGGTTTTGGTTTTGTGGAGATTGGTACCGTTACGCCTTTGCCACAGCCCGGAAATGAAAAGCCCCGTATGTTTCGCCTTCCGGCGGATGAAGCCTTGATTAACCGCATGGGCTTTAATAACCAGGGAGTGGATGTTGCGGCTCACCGTTTAAGCCGTATCAGTCGCGAAGGACTGATTATTGGCGGCAACATCGGCAAAAATAAAATTACTCCTAATGAGGAGGCGGTAAGCGATTATATCAAATGCTTTGACCGGCTTTTTGATGTGGTGGATTATTTTGTGGTAAATGTGAGTTCGCCCAATACGCCCGGTTTGCGTGAACTGCAGGAAAAAGAACCTTTAAAACATATTCTGCACACCCTGCAACAACGCAATAAAAAGAATGATATTTCCCGGCCAATTTTATTGAAAATAGCCCCCGATTTAACGAATTCCCAGTTGGATGATATCGTGGAAATAGTGCAGAAAACCGGTATTGCCGGCGTAATTGCCACCAATACCACCATCAGCCGCGAAGGTTTACATTCGGCCGATCCCTTAAAACAACAAAGCGGAGGATTGAGCGGGAAACCTTTAACCAAGCGCTCCACCGAAGTAATCCGATATCTTTCTGAAAAATCGAACAAATCCTTTGTGATTATTGGAGTAGGAGGGATTCATTCTGCCGAAGATGCTCTGGAAAAGTTAAATGCCGGCGCATCATTGGTACAGCTTTATACCGGTTTTATTTACGAGGGACCGGCTTTGATTAAGCGGATTAATAAGAAATTGCTGGAAGCAGAATTGTGAAAATTTTTAAGTAAACATTAACTTTATTTCGAATTTTAAGAGGTTGATTTTGGTGAATCTTTAGAAACTTATAATTTAACTCCCCAATTCAAACACTATAATAATACAATGAAAAGAAAATTAGCACTTCTAGCTCTATCAATTATCATATTAGCTTCTTGCAAGAAAAATGAATTAAATTTAACCCCACAGTCTGTTAAATATTCAAAGATAGAATCCTTTTTCACTCCTTTTGATTATGGAAAAAGACAGCTAGACCCTTCAAAAAAATTTTTATTTACCAGTCAATCCTTTAATAGTAGTGGTGATTTAATATTGTCTTTTCATCGTGTATTGGACTATCAGGACGTGGATACTACTTTCAATATCTTAGTGAAGACAACATATAAATATGAAAATGGTAGGTTGGTTGAAAAGAATGTACTAAGAGACAAAGGACTTGTTATTTCGCCAATGGACGATAGACTTACTTTTACATATACTCATGAAGGAGATACTGCTGAAGTTAAGAGATATAATAATAAAACCGGCAAACTGGGTATGAGATTTACCTATACTTATGGAAACAATGGCATGAAATCCAGAATCACCTATTACTCGAGTTTAGATGGTTATTCAGCTGATTCAGAAGATTCAAGTGATTTTTTTAAGTATGATAATAAGAAGAACATAATTGAGCGTTCAAGTATAGTTGCTGGTAGAGAAAATCCCTATAAAACCATACAATATAGCTACAATTCAAAAAATCATCTTATAGAGGCCGGAATTCCTGGTATTTATCCTTCCTATGAAGGGCAATATACTTACGATGAAAAAGGGCGGATAACGGAATATATTAGAAAAGATAACCCATATTCTGCATTTTATAAAATTTATCGATTCGTAAATAGCTACAATAGTAATGGCTTACTATCAAAAAAAGCCTTTTATACTAACAGCGACCTTCTAGTTGGAGTTGAAGAATATGTCTATACTAAGTAATACTTCGGTGTATCTTTAATACAGCTTTATACCGGTTTTATTTACGAAGGTCCATCCTTGATCTAACGGATCAATAAAAAAATCCTGGAAGCGTTTTCATTACAGGAAAATTTTAAGCCAATCTTAAGAAACTGTTAAGGGTAAGTTCAGTGCTCAGCTCCTGCTGGAAAAACTGCATATTTATCTCTATAAGACCATTTTTAATCTTAACACGGTCTTAGTGTTCACTTAACACTGCGACAATAGTTTTGCGGCAGAACTAAAAAACAAACCGTGGAACTAAATTTTACTAAATCCTTGTTAAAGCTTCAGGCTTTACTCTGTACGATTTTTATTTTTATCGGTACCGCCTCAGCGCAGCTTGCGCCCGTTACAATCAGGGGTACGGTTACTGATGCTTCCGGAATTACGTTGCCGGGGGTAAAAGTTTCTGTAAAAGGTACTAAAATGGCTACGGCCACCGGTGGCGATGGTAACTATACCTTATCGCCCAGCCGGCCTTTAACTGCAGCAGATGTTATTGAATTTCATTACATCGGTTTTGTAACCGCTGCAGTTTCATATCAAGGAAACAATGTTATCCATGTTCAATTAAAAGAAGACACAAAGT
>DASQIU010000185.1:0-12791 GCA_035631395.1 Daejeonella sp.
TGTTTGCAGGTTGCTAATTTTAAATAAACCCTTGGTATCTGAGAGTTTATAAGCGGTTAAAACACTATCGCCAGCTTTGTAAACGGCAGCCGTTGCATAGCGCAGGGCGGTGCGGTCTGATCCATCGGTTAAAATGCCCGAGATGCTTCCGGTTTTTTGTGCATACAGGCTGTTCATAAAACATATTGCCCAGGCTAGAAGAAATAAACTTTTTTTCATTTACAATTTTTTGAAAAGAAGCTTCCGTTAATTTGATCCGCTCTTCTTAGCCTGTGCATTTGGCAGCTTCATTATAATTAAAATTAACTAAATAATTAGTTGAATATGCATTGTGTTTTTCAATTATGCAAATATTTTTTCTAAAAGTTTGTGAGTTAGCAGGTTGATTGTCATTTTTTTTATCCCAAACTCATTCTTGAATTAAAATCAAAACTTATTCTCTACTTTCGCCACCGTTCATAAAAAAATAATTACACTTTCTAAACTCTAAATCCTAACCTCTACACTTTCTAATTCTTCATCCCAATTAAATTCCCCAGTAAAATTCATGGCCATCCTTATTTTCTTTCTTTCCCATTGGTTTCTTTCTTTATTTGTCCAAACATTTTTCCTGCACCGTTATGCCTCGCATAAAATGTTCACCTTTAGTAAAGGATGGGAAAAGGTATTTTATGCGTTTACTTACATCTGTCAGGGTTCTTCCTTTTTAAATCCGCGGGCTTATGCCATTTTGCATCGCATGCACCATGCCTATAGTGATACCGAGCAGGACCCGCATTCGCCACATTTTTTCAAGGATATTTTCCGCATGACCTGGAGGACCAACAATATTTTTCAGGATGTGCTTAAATACAAGCATTTGCCCGAAAAACGCTTTACAGGGAATTATCCCGAATGGCGTTTTCTGGATTTTTTCGGAAATACAACTTTGTCGCGGGTAGGTTTTGGTGTGCTTTATACCGCCTATTATGCCTATTTTGCTACAGCCTGGTGGATGTTTTTACTGCTGCCCATCCATTTTTTAATGGGGCCTATTCATGGCGCTATTGTAAACTGGTGCGGTCATAAATATGGCTATTCTAATTTTGACAATAAGGATAAATCCAAAAATACTACCCCGGTTGATTTTTTGATGTTGGGCGAATTATTTCAGAACAATCATCATAAATATCCTAACAGCCCCAATTTTGCTAAAAAGTGGTTTGAGTTTGATCCTGTTTATCCTTTTATGAGGTTTTTACACTGGGTGAAAATCATTCGCCTGCGTAAAGTTGCGGCCTGATTTTTTGGGAGTTTATAAAAAAAAGTCATTTTTTGGCAATCGTATTGCAGAGCTGGATTTTTATTTTTTCCTTTGCAAAAAATAAGTTACAGAGCTTTAAAAAAATGAATATTTCCGCTTACATTTTTAGTACTAATTTGCACACCTCCAAAGAGTGTGTAGGCGGTATGTCTGGAAATTTCCATCACTCCAAATCGGTGATCAAACACCGACGATATTATTATATGGCTCGGGCTTGATCCCCGCCTTCTCCTGTAATCTCCGGATCGTCTTTTCCGGTACTTAAATCACCTATTATTTAACCCAACGAAAGACTAAAAACGTAGTCTTTTTTCCGCTTCGAAACGGATTTTTTCTTTAAAATTGATGGAAGAAAACGAGTTTGTTGTTATTCCGGCAACAGAAGGTCATGTTCATTATGCTGAGCTGATTTGTACCGAAATGGCCGAATCGGCCAAAGCACGTGGAACCGGCATTGCCCGTCGTAGCCCCGAATATGTAGCTCAAAAAATGCATGAAGGTAAGGCGGTTATTGCTTTACATAAGGATGGTACCTGGGCTGGCTTTTGCTATATAGAAACCTGGAGCCACGGAAAGTTTGTGGCTAATTCTGGTTTAATTGTGAGCCCGCAATTTAGAAAAGCAGGCTTGGCCAAAGCCATTAAATACAAAGTCTTTGAACTTTCCCGCCAGAAATATCCGGACGCTAAAATCTTTGGGTTGACTACAGGCTTGGCCGTGATGAAAATCAATTCAGAACTGGGCTATGAGCCGGTTATTTATTCAGAATTAACCCAGGATGAAGATTTTTGGAAAGGTTGCCAAAGCTGTGTAAACTACGAAATCCTGAAAAGTAAGGATCGCAAAAACTGTATGTGCACCGCTATGCTTTGGGATCCGGTAGAAAAGGCGAAGGAGTTTGAGGAAAAAATGAAAAAAATAACCCACAAAGCTTCCCTTTTGAAACGTATTGAAGCTAAGTTAAAGCGCTCGGCCAAGGGTTTATTGCCTTTTGTATTGCTTGCTCCACGTTTTTTGAATGACTAACCCGTTTTATAAAATATAACCCCCATGAAAAAGAAAGTTGTTTTAGCATTTAGTGGCGGATTAGATACCTCCTTTTGCTCCATTTATTTATCCCAGGACCGCGGTTTGGAAGTGCATTCGGTTATTGTGAATACCGGTGGTTTTTCTGCCCAGGAGCTGGAGCAAATTGAAAAACGAGCTTATGCCTTAGGAGTGGCTTCGCATGCAGTGGTAGATGAAACTGAGAATTATTATAATTCCTGCATCAAATATCTGGTTTTTGGTAACGTATTAAAAAATGCCACCTATCCGCTTTCGGTAAGTGCCGAGCGGGTAAGTCAGGCTACGGCCATTGCACATTATGTGCAAAAAATTGGCGCTGATTATGTAGCTCACGGAAGCACCGGCGCTGGTAATGACCAGGTGCGTTTTGATATGATCTTTAATATTTTAATTCCGGAAGTGGAAATTATTACGCCCATCCGCGATTTAAAATTAAGCCGGGAGGCCGAAATAGAATACCTGAAAAAACATGGAGTAGAATATAGTGCAGAAAAAGCCCGTTATTCTATCAATAAAGGTATTTGGGGAACATCGGTAGGAGGGCAGGAAACCCTTACCTCGCACCAAACTTTGCCCGAAGAGGCCTGGCCTACTCCGGTTACTGAAACAGGAAGCCGCCAAATAGAACTAACTTTTGAAAAAGGTGAATTAACCGGAATTGACGGCGAGCAATTATCGCCGGTACAGGCTATTCAAAAATTACAGGAAATTGCCCAGCCTTATGGCATTGGCCGCGATATTCATGTGGGCGATACCATTATTGGTATTAAAGGCCGCGTAGGTTTTGAAGCTGCAGCTCCGGTAATTATTATTAAAGCGCACCATACTTTAGAAAAGCACACTTTAACCAAATGGCAATTAAGCTGGAAAGATCAGTTAGCATCATTCTATGGCAACTGGCTGCATGAAGGTCAGTTTCATGACCCCATTATGCGCAATATCGAAGCGTTTTTAAGCGATAGCCAGCAAGTTGTTTCTGGTAAAGTTTTTGTTGAACTGCATCCTTATCGTTTCCAAATTATTGGCATAGAATCTAAACACGATTTGATGTCTAACCAGTTTGGAAGTTATGGCGAGATGAACAATGCCTGGAGCGGCGAAGACGTGAAAGGTTTTTCTAAAATTTTTGGAAACCAGGTAATGATCTGGCATAAAGTGAACAAGTAAATGAGAAATCAGAGGATTAAAGTAGGTATTATGGGCGGTGCCGGCTACACCGGCGGAGAGTTATTAAGAATATTGGTGAATCATCCGCAGGTGGAAATAAGCTTTGTGCACAGCCACAGCAACGCCGGAAACTTTATCCATGAGGTTCATACCGATTTGTTTGGCGATACCCAACTGAAATTTACCAGAACGCTTTCCCAGGATATCAATGTTTTGTTTTTATGCGTGGGCCATGGTGATGCTAAAAAGTTTCTGGAGGCCAATCCGCTGGATGAAAAAATCAGGATTATTGACCTGAGCCAGGATTTCAGGCTAAAAAACAAATCGACTTTCCAAACCCGCCACTTCATATACGGTTTACCCGAGTTAAATCGTGAGCAAATTCAAAATGCCCATCAAATTGCCAACCCGGGCTGTTTTGCTACCTGCATTCAGCTTGGATTATTACCCCTGGCAGCGCAAAGCTTATTAAACTTAAATAACGAAATTCATGTTCAGGCCACTACCGGCTCTACCGGCGCCGGACAGGGTTTATCCGCGACCTCGCATTTTAGCTGGAGAAATAATAACCTGTCGGTATATAAAGCCTTTGAGCATCAGCATTTAAATGAGATCAGCGAGAGTTTAGAGCAATTGCAAACAGGCTTTTTGGCTTCTTCTAAACCCGCTGACCAAATCAATTTTATCCCGCAACGCGGAGATTTTCCTCGCGGGATTTTAGCCGCTATGTACCTGGAGAGTGATTTGGATATCGATCAGGCTTACCAGATCTATGAAGATTATTATGCCAATCATCCTTTTACGCATATCAGCAGAAAAAATATCGACCTGAAACAGGTGGTTAATACCAATAAATGCCTGATCTATTTAGAGAAACATGGCAACAAGCTAATGATTATCAGCGCCATCGATAATCTTCTAAAAGGTGCCAGCGGACAAGCGGTTCAGAATATGAACCTGATGTTTGGTTTAGAGGAACACTGCGGTTTAAAGCTGAAAGCAGCAGCGTTTTAATTGGAATTTTTAATCAAAAACAAGTAGAATTAAATGAAGACCTTCGACGTATATCCCGTAAATGATATAGAAATTGTAAAAGCTCAGGGCAGCCATGTTTGGGATGCTCAGGGTACCCAATATTTAGATTTATATGGAGGACATGCCGTTATTTCCATCGGCCACACCCATCCGCATTATTTACAGCGCTTAACCGATCAGTTAAGTAAAGTAGGATTTTACTCCAATTCCATTAAAATTCCTATCCAGGAGCAGTTGGCCCAAAAACTGGGTGAAATTTCGGGCAAGGAAGATTATCAGCTTTTTTTATGCAATTCGGGCGCCGAGGCTAATGAAAATGCATTGAAACTGGCTTCTTTTTACAATAACCGCAAAAAAGTAATTGCCTTTAAAGGAGCTTTCCACGGACGTACTTCGCTGGCCGTTTCCGCTACCGATAATCCTAAAATCATTGCTCCGGTTAATGAAACCGAGAATATTGTTTTTCTTCCTTTTAATGATGCAGAAGCCCTGGAAGCGGCTTTTGAGCAATATGGAGAAGAAATTTCTTCGGTGATTATAGAAGGTATCCAGGGAGTTGGCGGCATTAAAGTGGCCTCTATTGAGTTTTTGAAGCAGATCCGTTCTTTATGCGATCAGCATAATGCCGTTTTTATTGCCGATAGCGTACAATGTGGTTATGGCCGGAGTGGTAAATTCTATTCGCATGATTTTTCAGGCATAGAAGCTGATATCTATACCATGGCCAAAGGAATGGGCAATGGATTCCCGATAGGGGCTATTTCTATTTCACCCAAATTTAAGCCATGGCATGGCATGTTGGGGACCACTTTTGGAGGTAACCACCTGGCCTGTGCCGCTGCTTTGGCAGTTTTAGAAATTATAGAACAAGATAAACTGATAGAAAATGCCGCCGCAACAGGCGCATACCTGATGGAAGAATTACAGAAGTTTTCGCAGGTAAAAGAGGTTCGTGGCCGCGGTTTAATGATCGGGATAGAATTACCTGAGGAATTATCGCAGGTTAAAAATGGACTTCTGTTCAATCAGCATATTTTCACCGGCGAGGCCAAGCCTAACGTAATCCGTTTATTGCCGGCTCTGAACTTAAGCAAGGCTCACGCCGATCAATTTTTAGAAGCATTTAATTTAGAACTCAAAGCAGGCCGTTAGCGGCTTAAGCCTACCTATTTATCACCTAACACAATGAAACTATTTTCTTCGGTAAATGACGTTACAGATCTACAAGCTTTGTTGCAGGAAGCTTTAGAGTTAAAGCAAAATCCATTAGCTTATCAGCATTTGGGCCAGCATAAAACCTTGGGCCTGGTGTTTTTAAACCCGAGTTTGCGAACGCGTTTAAGTACACAAAAGGCGGCGCTTAACCTGGGTATGAATGTAATGGTGATGAATATGGATAAAGAAGGCTGGGCCCTGGAAACCCGCGATGGGGTGGTTATGAACGGTTCTACCGTAGAACATATTCGCGAAGCCGCCGCCGTAATGGGCCAATATTGTGATGTTCTGGGCCTACGTTCCTTTCCTCGTTTACAAGATCGTGAAGAGGATTATAGCGAAGACCTGTTCAATAAATTTGTGAAATATTGCGGGGTTCCGGTAGTGAGCCTGGAAAGTGCAACCCGTCATCCTTTACAAAGTCTGGCTGATTTAATCACTATCCATGAGAACTGGAACCAGGCTAAACGCCCTAAGGTGGTTTTAACCTGGGCGCCGCATGTAAAGGCTTTGCCGCAAGCGGTTCCCAATTCGTTCTCAGAATGGATGTGCCAGGCACAGCAAGAAGGACTGGTTGATTTTGTGATCACCCATCCCGAAGGTTTGGAATTAGCTGCGGAATTTACTCCGGGCGCCAGCGTTGTTCACGATCAGGAAAAAGCCCTGGAAGGTGCTGATTTTATTTATGTGAAAAACTGGTCCGGATATGAGAATTATGGCCAGGTAGTAAATAATGCCGATGATTGGATGCTGACCAACGAAAAACTGAAAATTAGTAATAATGCCAAAGTGATGCATTGTTTGCCGGTGCGTCGTGATCTGGAGCTGGCCTCTGAAGTTTTAGACGGCCCCAACTCATTGGTTATTCAGGAAGCTGGTAACCGGGTTTGGGCAGCGCAGGCTGTTTTAAAAAGAATGCTTTCTTAATTCCTTCCGGGATTTTTAATCAAGCGTAATCGAAGAATCATATGGACAATTTGCGGCAAGACTTAACCATTATCAAAATCGGCGGAAATGTAATTGATCATCCCGCCAGTTTGCAGCATTTTCTGGAAATTTTTGCTGTTCTTCCGGGTAATAAAATCCTGGTACATGGAGGAGGAAAAATTGCCACCGAACTTTCAACCCAAATGGGCTTGGAGGCCAAAATGGTTGATGGCCGCAGAATTACCGATGCCGACACTTTACGCATGGTAACCATGGTGTATGGGGGCTTGATCAATAAAAACCTGGTAGCCCAATTACAAAGTCTTCATTGCAATGCCATTGGCTTAACAGGCGCCGATGGAAACATGATCAGCGCGGTAAAACGCCCGGTTAAAACCATCGATTATGGCTTTGTTGGCGATCTGTACGAAACTTCAATAGCTGCAAATTCAATTAAAAGCCTGCTCGAGTCGGGCTTTGTTCCCGTTTTTTCGGCCATCACCCACGATCAAAAAGGTCAATTATTGAATACCAATGCCGATACCATTGCTTCGGCCATTGCGGTAGCATTAGCACAATATTACCAAACCAGTTTGGTTTATTGCTTTGAGAAAAAAGGGGTGCTTAAAAATATAGATGATGAGGCTTCCCTGATCCGGGAAATCCGTTCATCCGAATTTGAAGGCTTGAAAGAGCAGGGCATTATTGCCGGCGGCATGTTACCCAAGCTGCAAAATGCTTTTGAGGCTATCCAAAAAGGAGTTAAAGACGTATATATTGGCAAAGCCGATGAGCTTTGTGAGTTAAACGGGCAAGCCTTTGGGACCCGATTAATAATTTGAATATGATTGAAAAATTAACAGATACAAGTATTGAGTTGCTTAAAAAGTTGATCAGCACCCCTTCTTTTAGTAAAGAAGAAGAGCCTACCGCTTTGTTGATTGAACAGCTTTTGCAGGAAAACGGGGTTAAAACCTATCGAAAACTTAATAATATCTGGGCTTATAACCAATATTTTGATGCCAGTAAACCTACCATTTTGCTAAACTCGCATCATGATACGGTAAAACCTAATTCGGGCTATACCCGCGATCCTTTTGAGCCGAAAATAGAGGATGGCAAATTATATGGCCTGGGCAGTAATGATGCCGGCGGTTGCCTGGTATCCTTAATTGCTACCTTCCTGTATTTTCATGATCGGAAGGACCTGAAATACAATATCTGTTTGGCCACTACCGCCGAAGAAGAAATTTCGGGTAATAATGGTTTGGAGTTAATTATACCCGATTTGGGCAAACTGGAGTTTGCTATTGTGGGCGAACCAACCGAAATGCACCTGGCCATTGCCGAACGGGGCTTGATGGTTTTAGACTGCATTGCTCATGGTAAATCGGGCCATGCCGCCCGAGAAGAAGGCGACAATGCCATTTACAAAGCCCTGAAAGATATCGAGTGGTTCCGCACCTATCGTTTTGCCAAAACCTCTAAACTTTTTGGTCCCATCAAAATGAATGTTACGGTAATTGAGGCCGGTTCTCAGCATAATGTAGTGCCAGCAACATGTAAATTTACGGTGGATATTCGCATTACCGACGCTTATCGTAATGAAGAAGTGCTCAAGATTATCCAAAATCACGTAACTTGTGACGCTATCCCGAGATCGGTGCGCCTTAAACCTTCTTCTATAAGTAAGAACCACCCAATTGTACAGGCTGGTATCGCTTTAGGAAGAAAAACATATGGCTCGCCCACCACCAGCGATCAGGCTTTGCTGGATATCCCATCTTTAAAAATGGGCCCCGGCGATTCGGCCCGCTCGCATATGGCGGATGAATATATTTTCGTGGATGAAATAAAAGAAGGCATAGCGCTTTATATTAAACTCATTTCACAGATTATAGAATGATGTTATCATTAAGCCCAATCTTAGAAAATGAACGGGTATTGCTCCGTCCGCTAACTCTGGAGGATGAACCGGCTTTGCAGGTAATTGCCAATGATGAATCGCTTTGGATTTATGGCCTCTCTGATTTAAGTAAGGCCGGGGAGCTTCAAAAATATATTAAAAAAGCCCTGGAGGATCAAGCTCAGGGTATTTGTGCGGTTTGGGTGGTTATTGATAAAGCCAGTAACAAAGTAGCCGGATGCACCCGCCTGTCAGAAATTTCCTGGAAAGATGAACGTGGGCAAATAGGCTGGACCTGGATCGGAAGAGATTTTCAGGGCAGCGGACTCAATAAGGCCATGAAATTTTTGATCCTGAAATATGCTTTTGAAACCTTGAGGTTAAACCGGGTTGAATTTAAAGCCGATGAGCGCAATCATCAATCCCGGCAAGCAATTTTAGGCATTGGGGCCACTCGCGAAGGTGTTTTACGCGAACATATGAAACTGCATAACGGATATATTCGCAATACGGTGTATTATAGCATTCTAAGCTCAGAGTGGGAAACCATTAAACAACATTATTTTTTAAATTATTAATACACCATGAGCAAGCTCTGGCAAAAGAATACAGAAGTTGAAAAATCTATCGAGAAATTTACGGTTGGCAATGATCGGGTTTTAGATTTACAACTGGCCAAATTTGATATACTGGGTTCTTTAGCCCATACTCGCATGCTGGAAAGCATTGGATTGATTAGTGCGGAAGAATTAACTCAGATTCAGAAGGAATTAAAAAATATTTACCGGGAAGTTAGTGAGGGGGATTTTACCATTCAGGACGATGTGGAAGATATCCACTCGCAGGTAGAATTGCTGCTTACTCAACGCATCGGCGAAGCCGGCAAGAAAATTCACAGCGGCCGCTCACGGAATGACCAGGTTTTGGTTGATTTGAAATTATTCTTCAGAAATCAGATACAGGTTTTGGTTGAGCAAACTGAAGTGCTTTTTAAACAACTAATCAACCAGAGCGAAGAACACCGGGATAAATTGATGCCGGGCTATACCCATTTACAAATTGCCATGCCATCTTCTTTTGGTTTATGGTTTGGCGCTTATGCTGAAAGCTTGGCCGATGATATGGAATTGATGCTGGCCGCCTGGAAAATTTGCAATAAAAATCCGCTGGGTTCTGCGGCCGGATATGGCTCTTCTTTCCCACTAAACCGGACTATGACTACCCGTTTATTGGGTTTTGAGTCCTTGAATTATAATGTAGTTTATGCGCAAATGGGCCGAGGCAAAACCGAGCGGATCTTGGCGCAGGCCATGTCGTCTATTGCCGCCACTTTGGCCAAAATGGCTATGGATGTTTGTTTGTTCATTAACCAGAACTTTGCTTTTATCAGTTTCCCGGATGAGTTGACTACCGGATCGAGTATTATGCCGCATAAAAAAAATCCGGATGTGTTTGAGCTGATCCGCTCCCGTTGCAATAAAATTCAGGCTTTGCCTAATGAAATAGCGCTGATGACCACCAATTTGCCTTCAGGGTACCACCGCGATCTGCAATTGCTGAAAGAAAACCTGTTCCCGGCATTTGAATCGTTAAACGAATGTTTAAACATGACGGCTTATATGTTGCAGCACATCAGCATACGTACCGACATTCTGAGTGATAAAAAATATGCCTACTTATTTAGCGTGGAAGCGGTGAATGACCAGGTTTTAAAAGGAGTTCCTTTCCGCGAGGCCTATAAGAATGTAGGCTTGCAGATTGAAAACGGTGAATTTAAAGCGCCCGAAACCCTGAATCATACGCATGAAGGCAGCATCGGTAATTTGTGTAATGCGCAAATTTCGGCCGCCTTTGAAAACACTTTGTCGGGTTTCGGATTTACCCAGGTAGAGCAGGCCATTGAGGCATTGCTTGCAGAATAAGAGTAATATTATTAAATTGATTATCAACTCCTTGGGAGTAAAATATTTAAAGGGATGAGTGTATCTGTATTAGCACAGACCCTGAAAGGTTCTGAAATTATCAAAATAGGCAGCGAGATCAACGAGCTTAAAAAACGGGGTGAGAAAATTGCCAATCTTACCATCGGCGATTTTGATCCGGCTATTTATCCTATACCCATGGGATTAAAACATGATATTATTGATGCTTATCATGCTAATCAAACCAATTATCCACCAGCAGAGGGAGTAGCCCTGTTGCGTGAAAATATCGGCAAACATTTGCAGGAGCGTTACGGCCTGGACTATAATATGCAGCAGATATTGGTTGCCGGAGGTTCCCGGCCCTTAATTTATGCCACTTATCTGGCCCTGGTTGATCCGGGCGATAAAGTGCTTTATCCAACGCCTTCCTGGAATAATAACCATTATTGCCACCTGGCTAATGCCAATGGTATTGGGGTTAGTACTAGCGCTGAGAATAATTTTATGCCTAAGGCCGAGGATATCCGTCCGCATATACAGGGTGCTGCATTGCTGGCCCTGTGTTCACCATTAAATCCTACCGGGACCATGTTTGCCAAAAAGGACCTGGAGGATATTTGCGATTTAGTTATTGCCGAGAATAAATCACGTTCGGCTTCAGAAAAACCTTTATATATTCTGTACGATCAGATCTATTCCCTATTAACCTTTGCCGATAAAAAACATTATGACCCGGTAACACTGCGGCCCGAATTAAAGGATTATGTGATTTATATTGATGGCATTTCCAAATGTTTTGCTGCTACCGGTGTTCGGGTAGGCTGGGCTTTTGGTCCGGAAACTGTGATCGGTAAAATGCGCTCTATTTTAGGGCATGTGGGCGCCTGGGCTCCTAAAGCCGAACAAATTGCCACCGCCCGGTTTTTAACTCAAACCGCCGATCTGAATACCTATTTAAAAAGCTTTAAAAACCAGTTGCAGCTTAGTCTGGATACCCTTTATCAGGGAATCATGCAATTAAAGTCTGAGGGCTTTGCCGTAGATTCCATAGACCCAATGGGTGCCATTTACCTGACCGTAAAAATAGATTATACCGGTAAAACCACCCCGGATGGCGATTTGCTGAAAACCAGTGCTGACGTTAATTTTTATCTCATTAAAGAAGCTAAAATAGCGATGGTTCCTTTCTCAGCATTTGGTACCGATAGCAGCATGAACTGGTTCCGGGCTTCGGTTGGAGGCTGTTCATTAGCCGATATACAGGCTATGCTACCGCGATTAAGGGCTGCTTTAGAAAAGTTAAAATAAGCGATCTTGACTCCCGGAACTTTATACCTCATACCCGTACCCCTGGCAGAAAATGCCTCGGCCAAATCGTTTACGCCTTATCTGGTTGATACCATTAACCAGATCAAAGAATATATTGTAGAGAACAGTAAAACCGCCCGGCATTTTTTAAAGGAAGCGGGTTTGAAAATCCCGCAAAGTGAGCTGATTATCCATGATTATGGCAAACATAATCGGGATGCTGCGGGTATGGCCGATTTTTTTAGCGGATTGTTAGCAGGCCGAAATGTAGGCTTAATGAGTGAAGCTGGTTGCCCCGGTGTAGCCGATCCGGGAGCCGAAATAGTGGCTCTGGCTCATCAAAAAGGAATTAAGGTAGTTCCTTTGGTTGGACCAAGTTCTATTTTGCTGGCGTTGATGGCTTCTGGATTTAATGGGCAGAGCTTTGCTTTTCAGGGCTATTTACCCATTGATAAATCTCAAAGAGCCGCCAAATTAAAAGAACTGGAAAATCTATCGGCACGATACAACCAAACCCAGTTATTTATTGAAACTCCCTTCAGGAACAATGCCTTGCTGGAGGAAATTCTGAAAAGCTGCAATCCGCAAACCAAATTATGTATAGCCTGTAATTTAACCGCTATGGATGAGATGGTTCAAACCAAAACCATTACCGACTGGAAAAAACAAATCCCTGATCTGCATAAAAAACCGGTTATCTTTTTGTTGCAGCGGTAAGACCAAATGAGTTAGTGTCCGCAGTTGCCTTCGTAACTTTTTAGTCATACTATTTCAATAATTTACGGTTTTCTACTTCGCTTAGAATTCGCATTTGCTGTATGGCTATAGCATTTAGTTTTATCAAGCGCTCCTTTTGTGCCATGCCTTCATTGATTAATACCGCATTGATGTTCTCCATATTACTTAGGCAGATTAATTCGTTGATACTGGCATAATC
>DASQIU010000186.1:0-6132 GCA_035631395.1 Daejeonella sp.
AATATGTGCAGACAGAATTTGGCACTTTCCTGTTAAAATCCTTCTTCTCTGAGGCCATACAAATGGAAAGCGGTGAAGAGGTTTCCAATAAAGAGGTTAAGAAAATTTTGGAGGAATGTATTGGAAATGAAGACAAGCGCAGGCCTTTGGCAGATGAAAAACTGACCGAAATTTTAAAGGAAAAGGGCTACAATATTGCCCGCAGAACCGTTGCCAAATACCGCGAAGCCATGAATATACCCGTGGCCAGGCTGCGTAAAGAACTGTAAAACGTCTTTCGTTATTCGTCTTTCGTTTATCGAAAACTTTAAAACGTCTTTCGTTATTCGTCTTTCGTTATTCGTTGTTGGGGAGACCGCCCAATTGGCATAATTGTGTCAAGATATCCCGATTAACCGCTTATTCTCTCGCGATAATTTTTTATCATTCAATTATTGGGTTCATTTGCGCCAAAATTGAAAATCATGTTTGTTGATGTAGATAGAAAAGAAATCAGGGAAGTTAATAAGACAGCAATTATCCAGCAAACCGCTTTTTGGTCGGAAGTAAAACAAAAGCAAGGTATCGGCACTAAAGCTTTTAATTTCAAGGTGAAAAACACCGACCTGTTCCACGAATCCAAGAGCAGCCAGTATATTGTTCATGATCTTTTAATTTTATTGCAACATATAAACCGCGAAGACACCATTGCTTATGTACCCTACGGCCCGGAAATTGAGCCCAGCGAAGAAAATCAGGGGCAATTTCTGGAAGAACTATCTGAAGCTTTACGCACCTTTTTGCCTCCTAAATGCATTATGATCCGGTATGATCTGGCCTGGCAATCGCATTGGGCAAAAGAACACACTGATTTTGATTATAAAGGAATCTGGAATGGTCCCCCGGAAAAAAAGTATCAGCAATTCAGGCTTAATTTTAATACCCGGAACTGGAATTTAAAAAAAGCCAATTCAGACATCCTTCCCTCCAATACCATTTTCCTGGATTTAGAAAAAGGTCAGGATAATTTATTGGAAAAGATGAAACCCAAAACTAAGTACAACATCAGGCTGTCGCATAGAAAAGGGGTTTCGGTTAAAAAAATAGGACTCGAAGATCTGGATATCTGGTACGAACTCTATAAACAAACAGCCCTCAGAAACCGAATCCATTTAAACGGAATTGAATATTTCAGAACGGTTTTAATGGCAAGGGCCAATGATACCTGCTCTCCAGCCGAAGTAGAACTTTTACTGGCCGAGCTGGATGGCTTACCTCTGGCGGCTATGTTTCTAGTTATTTCAGGCAACAGGGCCACTTATTTATATGGAGCTTCAGCCTCCAGCAACCGCAATTATATGGCTACCTATGCTTTACAATGGGATGCCATTAGCCGTGCCCAGCAAAAAGGCTGTACCGAATATGATCTGTTTGGCGTAGCACCCCGCCCTGATCCATCACACCCGATGTATGGTTTATATAAGTTTAAAACCGGCTTTGGCGGAGATCTATACCACCGCATGGGCTGCTGGGATTATCCTTTAGATCATGAAAAATACAGTTTGTATGTGGCTTCAGAAATGAATAGCCAGGGATATCATTTGTAGGGGGTAATCCTATCCTATGTGATTTCCCAGAAAAAAACCTCCGGTTGGCCTAATTGGGTTTAGAGCAGTCCTGCTTTACGCACATACACCGGCCTTAGCCACGAGGCCGGTTCAATGTTGTTATTTATGGGGCGTGGGAAAAAACTACAGTTTATATTTATTAATTGCAATGAATAGATGCCAAGGGCATCCAACGTGTATAGCTATCTGTGTGTTGTTCGACCCCTTCGGGGTCGTAGATTTCGCATGTGTTTATTTTCTACAGACCTTGTATCCCTCCTGGATATAAAAAATCCCGCAATAGAGTTTCAACCATCCTATTGAATCATTAAATAACGACATTGGCCTGTATTCGTTTCATTCCAACCATGTGTTGAGTTCTTGGCCGCAATGGGTATTCAAACCCACGACAGACATAAAAAAGGAGACTGCCTTTTGAGGCAGCCTCCTTAGACTCATTTATTGAGGTTGCCTAAAAAGTTCCGTTTCACGTTAGGCCCACGCTTCAACAGGCTCAGCGTGACGATTCCGTGGTCATGGTGAGCTTATCGACCATGTAGGCCGAATACTATACTTTTTTAGACACCCTCTTATTCACGGTTACTTGGTAGTAAATGTAATCTCCCTACCGTAGGCAGTTCCCTGGCTATTGGTTGCGTAAGCCCTTAAATAATAAGTGGTATTAGTCAATAACCCGGATATATTGCTTATGAAGGCACCAGCCCCGGAACCATCTACGGTTTTATTACCTGTAATATCCGGATTAGGATCAGTACTCCAACAAACGCCTCGCACAATTACCGGATCATCGCCATCATTTCTGACATTTCCACCACTTACAACGACTGCCTGTGTAATCTGACTAATTGTGTTTGTAGTGATTAAAGGGAGTGCCTTTACCCGGGTATATCCATACCAATCAGTCAATCTAAAAGGAGCCGTTTTATTAGCTAAATGACTTTTCCCATTCAGGAAGGCAACACTGAAAGGCCCAGCACGCTCTTCCGGCGATATTTCGCCCAACATCATCATAAAGTCTGCAATTTGAAATGCACTGATCGGACCTGAAGCGGGCAAACTTACAAAAGGCAGCGTGATCTCCAAATAGCCATCCACATATTGAATTTCATAATTTGAAGCATCCGCATTGCCCACCTTAATGTCGTATAATCCTGCTGCAGAAGTTACAATGGCATCTGTGCTGAGAACGGGCCTGCTACTTAAAACATTCTCATTTTCACCATTTACAAACCCAGACTAACTAACCGTTAGCTCTGGATTGGCTACCCCGAAATTGCGGATTTTATCTTCAGCGGTGATAATAAGTATAGTTTTCTCGATAGATAATACTCCATTTTCATACTCAATTTCATAATTATCGGCTACAGCCCCACTCGCTAAAATATCATAATTACCTACCGGTGATGAAGAATTAGCAGTGGTACTTCCCTTAGGTTTGGTGCTTAAAACCGTTTCATCATCTCCGGTTATAAAGCCGTTATAAACAAAAGTAAACTCAGGATCAGCTTCTCCGTATTTACGGGATTTGTCTTCGGCCTTAACCAATAATTTAGCTTTGGTAATCTCCAGCTCTCCGCCAATAAAAGTGATGTCGTAGTTTTCTGACTTAGCACTATCTATGGAGATCGCGTACTTACCAACTCCCGAATTTTGATTAGCAGGTGTGCTCAGTACAGGCTGCACTTCTAACACGGTTTCATCATCAGAATAAACAAATCCTGATGATTTAAAGGTTAGTTCAGGATTTTCATCACCATAAACCTTCTGTTTATTTTCTGCAGTAAGTGTTAAAGAGGCTTTATTAATGATGAACTGCCGTGTTACTTCTGCCGCTTCAAAATTCTCATTACCCGCCTGAACGGCCTTGATACTTACCCGGCCGGTACCGAAGATAGTTACCAGATCATTCTCTAAGCTTACCTGACCTTCCAGCAACACATAGGTAATTGGCAGGCCTGAAGAAGCTGTAGCTTTGATAGTAAAGGCAGGATCGCCATATTTTTTATCGGCAATTGCCTCAAAATCTATAGTCTGCTGTACTTTTTCAACGATGATTTTAACCTGTGCAGCTAAATCTTTGGTATTATATGTTGATGGCTCTAAGGTTAAAATACCGGTCATCAACACCTCGCCCGCATTTGGCTGGCCGTAGCTGCTTTCATTCCAGGTAATAGCTAAATCAGCTTCGCTGCCATCATTATAAGTTACTTTAATGGTTGCGGGCAAATTCAGATCTGCATAAGCGGTTCCGTAAGGAACAATAATATCCGCGATCTCGGCAACTGTTTCAATATCTCTGAAAAGCGTTACTTTAATCGTAGCTTTCAGATCATTGGTATTGCTAATGTCATCCGGTAATTGTATTTCACCACTTATAGTTTGTTCAGCCAGGGTATTAGCCAAATAGGCAGATGCATCCCAAACTACCGGCAAATCATCCGTAGAAAGATCCTCATAAGTTACTCTGACTGTTAAAGGCAAACTCAACTCACTAAAGGTATGGCCATAAATTGCTTCAACAGGAGGAAGCGGACCCACCTGGATAATATTCTTCAATGCCACAGTTACATCAGCCTTAGCCTGAAGATCGCTTGGATTGTCGGTACCACTTGCCGGAATCAATGTACCGGTAAAACGGTAAATGCCGGCCTGGTTAGCCAGGTAAAGCTCGGTTTCCCATACCACATTGGCGGTTCCTTCCGAACCATCATTATACACTACAGCTACCTGCGTACCTAATTTATTGATCACGTCCGCAAGAGATGTTCCATAGCTTACCGTGAACTGAACCGGCGCAACCGAAACAATATGGAGCAATTTATTTTCAACGATCACTTTTATAGATGCCGATAAATTGTTCTTATTCTCCTCAGAGCTGGTTAGAATATCACCTTTCAAGATATACTCACCCGGAATAGACTGATAATTGCCCGGGCTCCATTCCACCTGCAACTGATCTGTACTTTGATCACTATAAGTTACCTTAACCGTGATAGGAAGAATCAATTCGTCATAATCAGTACCGTAAGGAACCGTTAAATCTTCCAATGGCTCAACAGAGATAATGTATTTATTTTCAACGGTAACTTTCAGCAAAGCCGGCAGGTCGTTAGGATTTTGCACTCCTTCCGGAATTACAATTTCACCCAAAACCTCATAAGTACCCGGTATATTAGACTCGTAGTTTTCTGCTATCCAATTTTTAACAGATAAGGACCCTGTAGTGCCATCATCAAAAGTAACCTTTACAGTTGAAGGAAGCGGCACCTGGCTAAAGTCTGTTCCAAAAGGAACTTCAACAAGCTGAGGCTCAACGCCAACAATCAGTTTAATACGTTCCTGAACCTGAATTTGAAGAACAGGCTGCAGATTATTAGGATTATCCACGTCGCCAGGAAGCATCAGGGTTCCATTTGCATTATAAATGCCTGGAATATTTCCATTATAATCTCCTTCGGTCCACATTACCGGAATATCTTCTTCCGAATCATTATTATAAATCACTTTAATGAATTCAGGAAGCGTTATATCGCTAAATAAAGTGCCGTAAGGAACCGACAAAGTATCTACTGGCACCAGCGCTTTTATATACCTGTTGCCTACTACAACTTTCAGTTCGGCAAGTAAATTATCCGGATTCTGAATCGTTTCCGGCAACATAGCTTCGCCCTTAAAGATATATTCGCCCGAAGTTACAGGATCGTAGAATTCTGTTGTCCAACTGCTGGCGATCATATCTAATTCTATATTCGGACCTTCATCGAGTTTACCCATAGCTTTTGCTGGGAATGGAATCTTAGTGATGTCTGTTCCATACTCCACATAGATGGTTTGCTCCTCAAATCCTTTCAATATTTTAACACGTTCCCGGATAGTTATTTTGATTTCCGGCCGCAAGTTCTGTGGATTACTAACGTCATCCGGCAAAACAAAATCACCTTTTATTACATACGTGCCGGCTGTATTTCCATCAAAACCAGTTTGATCCCAATTAACCGTGATCTCGCGGCTGCCACCATCTACAAACACAACAGTAACCTCGTTCGGCAGGGTTAAATCAGAGAAGGTAGTGCCATAGGGTTCAGTAAGTTCTTCCGGATTGATGACCGTTTGAATGATATGATTTCCGACCTTGATATCCAACAAAGCCATAATATCATCCGGATTCACCACATCTTCGGCCAGTTCCAGTTCTCCGGTAATTTGATAGACCCCAGGCTCATCAGATTCGTATTCGCCCGGATGCCAGATCACATTTAACAGGCCATCTGTACCATTATCGTAGTTTACTTTAACCTGTTTAGGGAATAAAGCCATGGCATCAGTAAAGCTGGTTCCAAAAGGTACAGTTATGCTATCAGTTACCACCGAGATAACTTTAAGCGGCCTATCGCCAACTATGACAGAAAGTTTCGCCTTTAAACTGTCCGGATTATCGATGTCATCGCTGTTTAATAAATTGCCTGTAAACAAATACGTTCCGGGTTGCTCCGGATCATAATTGGATGGAACCCAATCTACGATC
>DASQIU010000187.1:0-12207 GCA_035631395.1 Daejeonella sp.
CCTCCCAGGTTTTGAAAACCTGGGAGGTCTGCAATAATAAAGCTAAAAGCCAATAGCTAAAAGCTAACAGCCAACTACGGCCAGATTCCCATATTCATATAGGATACGGCTATCTTATCAATAGAACTAACAAAAGCGGCCGTACGCAAGCTATCAATTTTGGGGTTTTTCATTTTGATATCCCGGATTTCGTGGTAGGCCCGGATCATGGTATCCTCCAAACCGGAATTAACCAGCTCAAGCTCTGAAGCTCCTTTTATAATGGTGCTACGCTGGGCGCTGGTTAACTGTACGCCCGTAGTAGCTTCAACCATGTTTACCAAATTCCGGTTGGCCGTTTCTTCGTAACGCTTATCCATACGGCCAAAAGCCACGTGTGACAGGTTTTTCAGCCATTCGAAATAAGATACGGTTACTCCGCCGGCATTGCAATACATGTCCGGAATAATGAGGCATCCACGGTCCATAAAAATTTCTGCCGCTGCCGGAGTGGTAGGCCCGTTGGCTCCTTCGGCAATAACCTTGGCTTTGATATTTCCTACATTATGTTCAGTAATTTGATTTTCTAAAGCGGCCGGAACCAGGATATCGCATTCCTGCTCCAAACCTTCGGCGGGATTATTGAATTCTACCTGCGACTTGCTATATCCTAAAATGGAACCTGTTAATTTGCGGTGGTTAAAAACTTCGTCCAGATCCAGTCCGTTTTTATTATAAATGGCTCCTTCATATTCACACAATCCTACTATTATGGCTCCAAACTCAACCAAAAACTTAGCGGTATTATAGCCTACATTACCCAAACCCTGTACAATAACCCTTTTGCCAGCCAAACCGGGAGTTAAGCCTAATTTGACCATATCTTCGGCTACATCCACGCATTCGCGGATAGCAATAGCCACGCCCCTTCCGGTGGCTTCACGTCGTCCGGCAATGCCATGCAGGGCAAGGGGTTTACCGGTTACACAACCCAGGGCATCTAACTGGCCCGGATTCATGGCTTGATAAGTATCGGCAATCCAGCTCATTTCCCGCTCGCCCGTTCCATAATCCGGAGCAGGCACATCTATGCCGGGACCAATAAAATTTTTCTTAATCAGTTCTACGGTGTACCGGCGGGTAATATTCTCCAACTCGGCAACGCTATAATGTTTGGGGTTAATTTTAATGCCTCCCTTTGCACCGCCAAAAGGAACATTTACGATGGCGCATTTATAACTCATGAGGGCGGCCAGGGCCATTACTTCATCCTCATTCACCATATCGCTATAGCGGATACCGCCTTTGGTGGGCGATTTGTGGTGGGAATGTTCCACTCGCCAGGCATCAATTACCTCAAAACCATTCCCCCTTCGGATAGGAAAACGAAAACGATACACGCTGTTGCAAGACCTGATTTGGTCCAGCAAACCGGCAGGATGAGAAGTAAACTGAGCTGCGTGATCAAAAAACTCGCATACATCACCAAAAAACGTGGTGTCTGAGTATGCCGCATCTGTAGATTTAGCCATGATTAAGTTATTGATTTTAAGATTGATTGGGTTGGTTTCTCTTATGCAAATTCGTAAAAAAAAGGGAACCAACAAATGAAAAAGCAGGATACTTTTTCATTCTTAACAATAAAAAATCAGGCAGATGCTTTAAAGCAATTTCAGAGCTTATTTATCCTGCTCAATTTTTTTCAATCTTTTGTCGATGCTAAATAAATAAGCTGCCAAACCAATAAAAATAACGCATATAACAGCTATTACGACATAAATTTTGCCTGAACTTCTAAGTCCGGTGGCCATTTCAACAGAAGCGCTTTGTTGAGAAAAGGTTTGTAACCAGGTAAATAAGGCAGCAACAAGCAGAAATATTTTCTTCATTGGGGGATATTTTTTCGGTTATTTTATTTTATAGCATGACAATCATGCTGAATTTCGATTAATGAACAGAATGTTGTTTATTTTCCAATAAGCGGATGCGGTAGCGAATAGTCATGATCCAAACTCCCATCAGCATCCAGCCAATAAATGTGGGATATAAAACCAATCTCATGTGATTATCCAGATCATAACCACCAAAGCCCGGATTTCCGCCATTACCCGGATGCAGGGAATCGGTTAAACGAGGCAGGATAAAAAGCAGCACTATCATCACCGGGAAGGCGAAAATATTGTAAACAGCCGATATTTTTGCCCGTTTCTGCTCCTCCTCTATTGAGTTTCTTAAAACCAGGTAAGCCAAATACATCAGTGTAGCAATGGCCGAACTGTTTAATTTAGGATCATTAGGCCAGGGATCGCCCCAGGTAATATTGGCCCAAAGCATTCCGCTGAACAAGCCCAAAAAGCAAAAGAGAATGCCCGTATTAACACTTTCTACGGCCACCAAATCATGCTCCATTTTCCCCGAACTCAGGTACTTGATGCTGTAAATCACCGAAATGAGGTACAAAATCAGCATGGCAAACCACATGGGCACGTGAAAATACAAATTGCGGATGCTTTCATGAAGAATGGGCAATGCCGGAACATTGATCAGGAAGCCGCCAATTATGGAATATAAGATCAGAATTGTAGCAAGTATTTTCCACCAGCTTTTAGTCATGATGTATGAATTTAATTGCGCCAAAGGTACGCAAATATCAATAAGTTGAGATAGCAATCAAACAATTTGGCAAAAGTAAAATCTGCCTTCAGGCATCGCATGGAGAGGTTTCCGCAGCAAAAAACTCTTTAGGTTTTAATCCCTCCAAAGAAATGGAAACAGCAGCAAAGAAACAGTGATCACAATAAAATTAATGGCGGCCAGCACCCCTATTTCATCCAAAGAAACCGAGCGATCTAAACCATCCATGGCATTTTTAGAAAGTTTAATCAAAACAATCAGTAAAGGAATGATAATGGGAAAGCTTAAAATGGCCATCAAAGCACCGCTATTATGCGCTTTAGATACAATGCCCGAGATCATGGTAAAAACGGTAGCAAAACTGACGCTGCCTATCAGCACAGCCACCAGGTATAATAAAGGATCGCCCAGCGGGTTTTTAAATACCAGCGTAAAAAAGCCCAGGGCAATTACCGCAATAACCAACATCAATAAAATATTGTAAATGATTTTGGAGATAATTACCGCCTGCGGACTGGCCAACGTATAATAATATAAAAGCCGCCCCCTACTCTCCTGCACAAAACTTTTGGCAATGGCATTAACCGAAGCAAATAACATGATGATCCAAAACAAGGCATTCCAGGTAATGGGTTCTATTTGCTTAAAGGCCAGAAAACACACAAAAATTGTAGAAACCACATACAGTAAAATACCGTTAAAAGCGTATTTAGAACGCCATTCAAGCACAATTTCTTTACGGATGAGGAATTTTACCTGGCTAAATAAATTCATGTGGGTCAAAGATAGACTTTGCACCGAAGTTTTTCATTGCCGGGGTTTAATTTTACCACTTTGACCAATTTTTAGTTAAATTCATCCAATATTCTATTCTGATGTACTCATCCGTTTTATCTACAGAAATTGGTCAGTTGGTGATTAGAGCCAACAATGAAGCAGTATTTTTTATCGGTTTTCCGGAAGAACTGCCCGAGGAATTGCCCAATGAGCTTAGCATGGAGGCCTGCCAACAATTAAAAGAATATTTTGATGGCAAAAGACATAGATTCAGCTTCCACTTTGAACAAGAAGGAACTGATTTTCAGAAATCTGTTTGGAAAGAACTTCTAAAAGTAGAAGCCGGATATCCCATCAGCTATATGGCTCTTTCCAAAAAAATGAATAATCCACTGGCTATAAGGGCTATTGCCGCAGCCAATGGCCGAAATAATTTAATGATTGTAGTTCCATGCCACCGTATTATTGGCAATGATGGCAAACTGGTGGGCTATGCCGGTGGTTTATGGCGAAAAAAATGGCTATTGGAACATGAATCCAGGATGATGAAAATGGGACAAGGTGTTTTGGAATTTTAAAATAAGTGCGAATTTTCACGAATTATACGAATTGGCAAATTTTCACCAATTGCAAAAATTATCTGAATTAAGATTCTTTGGATTTTAGGATGGAAAGATTTTATGAGCACAGCAAAAATCAGCGCAATCTTTTAATCAGCTTAATCCGTGATTCAAACTACAAAAAGCTCGAATTGCACAAAACGATAGACGAAAAAATACTAATCCACGAAGGACGATAAACGATAAACGAACAAACCCCCTAACCTCTAAACCTTCAAATGCTAAGCCCTTATACAGATATTATTTTACGCAGTGCCGCCGTATATATATTCATGATCACGGCCGTACGTATTTTTGGTAAGAAAGAGCTTTCGCAGCTTTCTACTGCCGACTTGATCTTCATTGTCCTGATTAGCAACTCGGTACAAAATGCCATGGTAGGTCCCGATACCTCGCTAACCGGAGGCATCCTGGCTGCTTCGGTGCTATTCCTGTTAAATTATATTCTGAAGATCTGGATATTCCGCTCGCCGCGTTTTAAAGAAATTATTGAGGATAAACCCATCATCCTAATCCATCGGGGCAAAATAGATCTGGAAAATTTACGCCGGGTACAAATCACCTTAGATGAACTGGAGCAGGCTATCCATGAACATGGAGTAGAAACCTACAAAGATGTAAGACTTGCTATTTTGGAAGTAGATGGCAATATCAGCGTTATTTCAGGAGAAAACAGCCACCTGAAACAAACGCATTATAAATATAGAAGAAAACACAAATCGCTGACTAACTTTCAGTAAAACACAAAGAAGCACGAATTACACGAATTGCTCTAATTTTCACGAATCCGCGATAGCCGAAAAGAGAAACAGGAACTGCACGAATTAAACGAATTCCCACAAAGCCCCAAAACGATGGGGCGAAAGACGACAAACGATAGAATCATCAACCTATCCTCAAATCAACATAATCGTATACTATCAGTGTAATCCCAAAATCAAATTAACACATCAACAAATCTCTCCCTATCCTTTAGAATAGTTCGAGATAAATAAAGCGGCGCTCATCAGGGAAAAATCTTTTAACAATCCTCCCAACGATCCTGAATTCCCTGCCAAAACTCCAGGCAAATGGATGGTCAGCAGAAGTACCAATAACACAAAGGCCAATAAATAGCCTGCCTCTTTGGCAAATTTATTCACTATCAGGCCCAGAGCAGATAGTAGAAAGCAAACTCCTACAAGGTATACCCAAAACACGCCTCCACCCGGAAAATACGAAGGAACCATTCCCCCCATTTTTTCGGCATTCATCAAATGCATGATGCCAAAAACCACAAAAGGTAGGGCAAATAAAATACGAAAAAGGAAAGTCGAAGACTGATTCATAAGCTTTTAATTTATTGTGAAACAATTCATTAACATAAATTTAAAAAATTATCTCAATTTTTTACAATAGGCCATAAAACAAAATTGCGAGACCAGATTGGTCTCGCAATTCAAATAGAATAATATTCTAACAACTCTTATTGTGCCTCGGTCAGTTCCATTTTTTCGGCAAAATGGGCGCAATAATCACGCAAATCGCCTACAATGGCCTCTTCTCCTGTAGCCCGCAAAAAGCTGTCGCCCATAGTTTGCAAGGTTTCATAAAAAAAACGCTTCATTTCATCGGCGGGCATATCTTTGGTCCACAGATCAATGCGCAGGGAATTTTTATACTGATGATCCCATAAAGCCAGAAACATAGATTTTACGGGTAAAGCCTCTTTACTCTCGCCATCTGTAGATTCCCAATGTATATTTTCCGGAACATTCTTATCGTCCAGCTCAATCGTAAGTTTAATTTCTGCTTTTTTCATAATGGATATTTATTTTTTTGAAGAGATGCAGATTCACCACATCCTTTTATTTTTTGATGATCAGGATAATTACGGCCACAAAGATGAGGAATAGAAACTCTATAATCCAAATGCGTTTTAACTGAACGAGCGTTCGTCTGAAAACCAGATCGGCTAGAAAACAGCTTAAAGCCAACAAAATCCAGCCCAAACCAAATTTAGCTGCATGGATCAAATTATAACCCCAAACCGTCAGCAAAGCCGCACAAACCAGGCTTAAGGGTGTTAAACGAAATATCATTTCCGTTTCCTGTCTTTTTTAGGCACCGCATCAAACTTAAGTCCCTTTTTCTGGGCGGGTTTATTCTTGGCAGGAGCTTTTTGATTACCGATATTTTTGACCTTCTTTTCGTGAAAAGCACCTTTAAAATCCGGATTTTCCTTCCGCTTCTGAATGTCAATTTCCCGGGCAATATCCTGGCGTTCCTGATAAGGCGTATCTTCAACAAAAACTCCTTCCGGGATATTGGAAACAGGAATTTGCTGCCGGATAAGCTTTTCTATTTTCCGGATAAACAGCTCCTCGGCCGGATTGCAAAAAGTAATAGCGTCGCCCGTTTGGAAAGCACGGCCGGTACGACCGATACGATGCACATAATCTTCAATTATGATAGGTACATCAAAATTAATCACATGGCTTACATTACTTACATCCAATCCGCGTGAAGCCACATCAGTAGCCACCAAAATCCGCACCTGGCCTTCTTTAAAGGCATTAATGGAATTAATACGAGTGTTCTGACCTTTATTAGCATGAATAACCCGCACTTGCTCAGCGCCATAACGCCGTTCCAGGAAACTGTAAATATTATCCGCCACCGTTTTGGTTTTGCAGAAAATGATCAGCCGGGTTACTTCCTCATCCTTTTTCAGCAAATGCTGCAAAAGATTGATCTTCGTTTTCAGGTTGGGCACATAATACAACACCTGGCTTACGGTTTGGGCCGGCGTAGCCTGAGGCGCCACTTCTATCACGGTAGGAAATTTCAAAAAATCGCCGGCAATTTTCTGCACCAGCTCGCCCATGGTGGCCGAAAACAATAAATTCTGGCGTTTACGTGGCACCACCTCCAAAATCCGGTGAATGGAACCGATAAATCCCATGTCCATCATTTTATCGGCCTCGTCCATCACCAAAATCTGTAAAGAGCGGGTATTGATATGGCCGGCCAGGTAAAGATCCAGGAAACGCCCCGGAGTAGTCACCAAAATATCCACTCCTTTTTCCAGCTCAGCGATCTGGGTTTTAGGCCCCAGTCCGCCATATAAAACCACCGTGCGCAAATCGGTATATTTAGCAAAACTGCGGATATTATCCTCAATCTGCATGGCCAGCTCGCGGGTAGGTGCTATGATCAATGCCCGCGGATCCATTCCCTGGGCATATTTCAGCTTCATTAATATAGGTAATACAAAGGCCGCCGTTTTGCCGGTGCCGGTTTGGGCAATCCCCATAATATCCTGGCCGGATAAAATGGGCATAATGGCTTTTTGCTGAATAGGTGTGGGTGAAGTATAACCGGCTTCGGCCACCGCATTCAGTATCTGGCGGTTTAACTTAAAATCTTCAAAAGATGATGACATGGCGCAAAGATAGGTTTTCCACCCGAAAGCATAATCATGCCCTTCTCCCAATAAACAGACAATGCCCGCCAAATAGCCATGATCTAAGGCAAAACACCTGAATGTCAAATTATAAGGCTAAGCCCCAAAGCAGCAACCTTTATTTATACTTTTTTGTACAATTAGCAAAAATAACCTATATTGGACTCACCCTGAAATTATTAAGCATACGATGGACCAAGAAATGAACATGCTGGAACAAACCGTAGCAAGCGAATACAAATACGGTTTTGTGACCGATATAGATACCGATGTAATTCCCAAAGGGATTAATGAAGATATTATCCGGCTCATATCAAGTAAAAAAAATGAACCCGAATGGATGCTGGAATGGCGTTTAAAAGCCTACCGGCAATGGCTAAAAATGGAAGATCCGAAATGGGCCAATATTATTTATCCGGAAATAGATTTCCAGGAAATTATTTACTATGCTGCCCCCAAAACCACTCAAAAACCCAAAAGTCTGGATGAAGTAGATCCGGAGCTTTTACGCACGTTTGAGAAACTGGGCATTTCCTTAAGCGAACAGAAACGCCTGGCCGGCGTGGCCGTAGATGTGGTAATGGACAGCGTTTCAGTGGCTACCTCGTTTAAAGAACAATTGGCAGAAATTGGAGTGATTTTCTGCTCCATTAGCGAAGCCATCCAACAGCATCCGGAGCTGGTCAAAAAATATTTAGGCTCGGTAGTCCCCATGACCGACAATTACTTTGCAGCCTTAAATTCTGCCGTTTTTACCGATGGCTCATTTTGCTTTATTCCTAAAGGAGTGCGATGCCCCATGGAGCTTTCTACCTATTTCCGCATTAATACAGAAAATAGCGGCCAGTTTGAACGCACCTTAATTATTGCTGAAGATGAAAGTTATGTCAGTTATCTGGAAGGATGTACCGCCCCTATGCGGGATGAAAACCAATTGCACGCTGCCGTGGTGGAACTTATTGCCTTAGAAAAAGCGGAAATCAAATATTCAACTGTACAAAACTGGTATCCGGGCGATAAAGACGGCAAAGGTGGCATTTACAATTTCGTAACCAAACGGGGAATTTGTCAGGGAAATCATTCTAAAATATCCTGGACCCAGGTTGAAACCGGCTCGGCCATTACCTGGAAATATCCCAGCGTAATTTTAAAAGGAGACTATTCCATTGGCGAATTTTACTCTGTAGCCTTAACCAACCACTACCAACAGGCCGATACCGGCACCAAAATGATCCATTTGGGCAAAAACACCAAAAGCCGCATTGTATCTAAAGGAATTTCTGCCGGACAGAGCAACAATAGCTACCGCGGTTTGGTACGGGCCAGCAAATGGGCTACTAATGCCCGTAATTATTCGCAATGCGATTCCTTATTGCTGGGAGATCAATGTGGAGCCCATACATTTCCCTACATTGAAGCTAAAAACAATACGGCCATTATAGAGCATGAGGCCACTACTTCTAAAATTGGCGAAGACCAATTGTTCTACTGCCAACAAAGAGGTATTGACACCGAAACCGCCGTTGCCCTGATCGTGAACGGCTTTGCCAAAGAGGTTATGAACCAACTGCCCATGGAATTTGCCGTAGAAGCACAAAAGTTACTGGCCATCAGCCTGGAAGGCAGTGTAGGTTAAAATCAGAATCAATACAAATATTATATAGCGATATGTTATCCATCAAGAATATACATGCTTCCATTGAGGGAAAGCAAATTTTAAAAGGCATTAATCTGGAAATTAAACCTGGAGAAGTTCACGCCATTATGGGTCCCAATGGCTCGGGCAAAAGCACATTGGCCATGGTTTTGGCTGGTCGGGAGGAATATGAAGTAACCGATGGTTCTGTCACTTTTGATGGCAAAAATATCCTGGAGCTACCGGCCGAAGACCGGGCCAGGGAAGGTTTATTTTTAGCTTTTCAATACCCCGTTGAAATTCCGGGCGTAAGCACCACCAACTTTATCAAAACCGCGGTAAATGAAAAGCGGAAATATCAGGGCCAGGAACCTTTGGACGCCGCCGCGTTCCTGAAACTGATGAAGGAGAAAATGGACCTGGTAGAAATTGATAAATCTTTATTGAACCGATCTATTAATGAAGGATTCTCTGGTGGAGAGAAAAAAAGGAATGAAATTTTTCAAATGGCCATGCTGGAACCTAAACTGGCCATTATGGACGAAACCGACTCTGGCTTGGATATCGATGCCCTGCGCATTGTGGCCAGAGGCGTGAACAAGCTCCGCAACTCAGATCGAGCTATCCTGGTGATTACCCACTATCAGCGTTTGCTGGATTATCTGCAGCCGGATTTTGTTCATGTATTGTACAACGGCCGCATCGTTCGTTCCGGAACCAAAGATCTGGCCTTGGAACTGGAAGAAAAAGGTTATGATTTTATTAAAGACGAGATAAGCTTAGCAGCCGATTTATAAGCCGCTATGTCCTAAATCTATAAATATGATTGATACAAGTTATTTTAAGGAGAAATTTGACCAACTTCAGGCGACAGATCCGGATAACGTGTTGAGCGCTATCAGGAAGGAAGGCTTTGAAAACTTTAATAAGATGGGCCTTCCTACCCTAAAACATGAAGAATGGAAATATACCGGCATCAGCAGCTTATTTAACAAAGAATACTCTCTAAATAGTGAAGAAAAATTAAGCATTGCCGATATTGATGCCATCCGTTTGCCTGGACATGAACAGGCTAATGAACTGGTTTTCGTTAATGGAAGATTTGATCCTTCACTTTCCACTATCCGTTCTGCCAGCAATCAACTGGTTGTTTTGCCCCTGGAAGATGCCGCCAACGGAATTTATGCCGATTTAGTAAAGGAACATCTTGGCCAAAGCAATCGCTATCTCAAAGATGGGATCTATGCCTTGAATACCTCCTTTATTCAGGGCGGCATTTTTATCCACGTGAATAAAAAACAAGAGTTAGAACATCCGCTTTACCTCTATTATTTATCAGATGTGCGCCAAAGCCATACGCTGGCACAGCCCCGCAGCCTGGTTTATGTAGATGAAAGCGCCAGATTACAAGTAGTAGAAACTTACCTCAGCCTGGGTTCATTAGATAGTTTTACCAACCAGGTTATGGAAATGGTGATAAACAGCAATGCTTATGTAGAGTATTATAAAATCCAGAATGATGCCGCCAATGCAAGCCAGGTAAGCACCACGCATATCCGCCAAATTGGAAAAAGTTATGTGCATGCGGTAACCGTTTCGCTAAGCGGAAATATGATCCGCAATAATATGAACCTGGTGATGGAGGCTGCCGGCAATGAGGCGCATTTATATGGTTTATACCTTTTAAATGGCAGCACTCATGTAGATAATCATACCATGGTAGATAACCGGGAACCCAATTGTTTCAGCAATGAGTTTTATAAAGGTATTTTAGACGATCAATCTACCGGAGTTTTCAGCGGAAAGATATTTGTGGAACCTCAGGCCCAAAAAACAAATGCCTACCAATCCAACAAAAACATTTTGCTCTCAGACCATGCCAGCATCAACACCAAACCACAGTTAGAAATTTTTGCTGATGATGTAAAATGTTCTCACGGATGCACCGTAGGTCAATTAGACCCCGAAGCGTTGTTTTATTTGAACACCCGTGGTATCTCAAAAGAAAAGGCCCAATCGATGTTGTTGCAGGCCTTTGCTTCTGATATTGTGGCCCAGGTAAAACCCAAACATCTATTAAAACACATCAAGGAATTAATTAATAATCGCTTGGCCGATAAGCAGGCCTAAAACTCTTACTATGGAAACCTTTAGCACCATCGCCTCTGTTTTTGAGGTGGATACCATCCGCCAAAATTTCCCTATCCTTAGCCGGCAGGTCAATGGAAATCCGCTGGTCTATCTGGATAATGCGGCCACATCACAAAAACCACGTGCGGTAATTGATGCACTCAGTAAATATTATACCCTTTACAATGCCAATATCCACCGCGGTTTACACAGTCTGGCCGAGGAAGCCACCGCAGCCTACGAGGCTACCCGCTATGCAGTGCAGGAATTTATTGGTGCAGCCGCTGTAGAAGAGATCATTTTTACCCGGGGCACTACCGAGGGTATTAATCTGGTGGCCAATACCTGGGGAAGGCAAAATATCCGGGCCGGAGATGAAATTATTATTTCCGAAATGGAGCATCACTCCAATATCGTGCCTTGGCAAATACTTTGTCAGGAAAAAAATGCAGTCCTCAAAGTGATTCCAATTACCGACGAGGGTGAGCTTCGGATGGATATCTATAAAAACCTCTTATCCGACAAAACCAAACTGGTTTCCATTGCCCATGCTTCCAATGCGTTAGGAACCATCAATCCGGTCAAGGAAATAATTGACGCGGCTCATCAGACAGGAGCTTTAGTATTGATTGACGGAGCTCAATCGGCCGTACATCTGGATATTGATGTTTTAGACCTGGATTGCGACTTTTTTGCCTTCTCAGGCCATAAAATTTACGCTCCTACAGGCGTAGGAGTACTTTATGGCAAAAAAGAATTATTGGAAAACATACCCCCATATATGGGCGGCGGCGAAATGATCAAAGAGGTAAGCTTTGAAAAGACCACTTATAATGAACTTCCTAATAAATACGAGGCCGGTACTCCCAATATTGCCGATACCATTGCTTTGAAAAACGCCTTAGATTTCATTGGCAAGATAGGAAAAGCAACCATCCGCAAACATGAAACGGATTTATTGGCATATGCTACTACCCAACTAGAAA
>DASQIU010000188.1:0-2731 GCA_035631395.1 Daejeonella sp.
TGAGTTCGCCTTTTTCTACCTGCTGTACTACCTCCAACTTAAAGGCCAGGCTGTAATCACGCTGGCTGCGTCGATCGGGGTTCTTTGCTTGTTTTTTCATAATAAGTCAACTTAGGTGTCAACTTATTCCAGGACGAGACACGTCTTAAAAGAAAAGCCATCAATTTGATGGCTTTTTTAGAAATGTTAAAAATGTGCTGATTTATAAAAGGCCTAACTTTTTTGGACTGGATTTGAATTAAAAATCTGAAATTTTTTTTATAGCAAATTAATTTAGTGATGGGCACCCTTGTTGGCGCCCGTTTTTTTTTAATGAGACACTTGTTTTTTTGAATCTGAGCGTATCTTGCTCATTTTGTGTGTAGTTAAGCCTTTCTGAGCGCTTTTTTTAAGCTTTTTTTTTAGCAACTGATTATCAGGGTGTTAAATTTTAAAGTATTGATTTTTAGCCTGTTATGTTTTCTTGCTGGTCCTTTTCAGAAAATCATTTTGATGTAAAAATTTAGTTGCACATATTAGCTAACTAATCATTAACTAAACCTTAATTAATCAAGTATGAAAAAACTTCTACAAAGTTTGTTCTTGCTCATGTTATTTGTGGCCTCCCAGGCGTTGGCCCAGGTAGCCCAGGAACGGACTGTAACAGGAACAGTAACGGCCAAAGAGGACGGATTGCCTCTGCCGGGTGTGAGTGTTTTGGTAAAAGGAACTCAGGTGGGTACTCAAACCGATGTCAACGGTAAGTTTAGCATCAAAGTTCCAGCTTCCAGAAACCAATTAGAATTCAGGTTTGTGGGTTTTACCACACATACCTTAACGCTGACTTCAGCAAATAATGTATCAGTAGTATTAAATTCTGATAGTAAAGAGCTTGGTGAAGTGATTGTTACCGGTTATGTAGCCCAAACCAAAAAAGAATTTACCGGTGCTTCGGCACGTGTATCGGGTGGTGCTATTGCCGACAGACCAGTTCAGAGCTTCGGTCAGGGCTTAACCGGCCAGGCTGCCGGGGTAAGTATTGTACAGCCTAACGGTCTGTTAAATAACGCTCCAGTGATCCGCGTGCGTGGTATCAGCTCTATTTCTTTGAGCTCTTTCCCATTGGTTGTAGTTGACGGTATTCCAATCTCTACCAGCAACGTGTCAGCTAACTCATCTACCAATAACCCTTTGGGTGATATCAATCCATCGGATATTGAAAGCATTGATATCTTAAAAGACGCGGCTTCTACTGCTGTTTATGGTTCCAGAGCTGCTGCCGGGGTATTGGTAATTACTACTAAAAAAGGTAAACAAGGCCAGAGCAAAGTTACTTACGAAGGTTGGGCTGGGGTTACTAATGCGATGCGTTTGCCTCACTTATTAGATGCTCAGCAGTATATAGACCATAAAAACATGGCTGTAGCCAATGCTATTCCTTTAAACGCTAATGCAGTACCTGCTAGCCAGCGGGATGCTAGTGGAAAAAGCTTTTTCCCGAACTATAATGCCGATGGATCCATGGTGAACACCAATTGGTTGAATGAAGTTTATAGAACGGCAATTTCCCAGAACCATAATATCTCAATTTCGGGTGCATCTGCAAAAACTTCTTATTATGTTTCTGCCGGAATTTCTGACCAGGATGGTTTCTTAAAGAACAACTCCTTTGGCAGAAGAGCTGGGCGGGTAAACCTTACTCATGCAGCTAATGATTGGTTGAAATTATCGGTTAATATGAACTATACCAATAGCATGAACAAGGCGCCAAACAGCGGTTCTGCTCCGGGTGATGCATTTAACTCATCTGGTTTGGGTCGTATTGCTTTTGCGCTTTCTCCAAACCTGGCTGTTCGTAAAGCTGATGGAACATATAATATTGCTAATAGTACCGTAGGAAATGGTAATAACCTGGTTCCAACCACTTGGGCCCATCCAACAGTTATTGCCGACCTGGATAAAAACTCTTCAGAAACCAGCCGCTTAATAGCTAACCTGGGCGCTGATGTAAAACTTTATAAAGGCTTAACTTTCAGAACGGCCTATTCTTGGGACCGGGGAAATACAGAGAATATTCAGTTCTGGAATCCTTTACAAGGAGACGGTTATTCTTATCCTGGACTTGCATCTAATAGGGCAGATAGAAGAGAAAACTGGAACCTGATCAATACTTTGCAATATAATGCAACCTTTGGTGGTAATCATAACTTAACTCTTGCTTTAGTATCTGATATTCAAAAATCAAGAACCCAAACTTGGGGTGCTACACGCCAGGGAGTGGCAGATCCATTCTTTAATCAGTTCCAGGGCACCTATACTACCAACGTGGCTGGTGGAAACAGTATAGGCCAAACTTCTTACACGGCTTATATTGCTACTTTAAACTATAATTATGCGGGCAAATATTTCATCAGCGGAAACTTCCGTCGTGATGGTAACTCTTCCCTTGCTTTAGCAAATCGTTACGGTAATTTTGGTGGCGCCTCATTGGGTTGGACCATATCTGAAGAAGATTTCTTTAAAAATTCAGGTTTAGAGGATAAAGTTTCCAGTTTGAAATTTAGAGCAAGTTGGGGACGCGTTGGAAACGGTGGTATTCCAAATTATTCTTCTTATACTACTTATAGTTCTGGGTTATATGGTGCTGTGCCTATCTGGCTATTTAACACGGCAGGAAACCAAGAGATAAAATGGGAAACCAGCCAGCAAACCAACTTTGGTTTAGACATGGGCTTTTTGAATGACCGGATCA
>DASQIU010000189.1:0-2156 GCA_035631395.1 Daejeonella sp.
GGTTGTTTCAGGGCTTTCGCGACGGATAGCATTAATAGTTTCAGCCCAAATAGTCGAGCCTCCATCTTTCAGATCATCGCGATCTACCGAAGTGATCACACAATGTTTTACCTGCATCAGCTTTACCGAGGTGGCTACCCGGTTAGGCTCATCCAGATCAACAGCCAGAGGCCGGCCGGTGGCTACGGCGCAAAATGAGCAGGAACGGGTACATATATTCCCCAAAATCATAAAGGTAGCAGTGCCGGCTCCCCAGCACTCACCCATATTCGGGCAGTTTCCGCTTTCGCAGATGGTATGAAGTTTATGGGTATCAACCAGGCTCCGTACATGGGCATATTCTTTGCCCACCGGGAGTTTGACACGCAGCCAGTTGGGCTTGCGTTCCATTTGGTTTACGGGAATTACTGGCAAGTCAATCATGTAGCAAAAGTAGGTATTTCTGTCAAGATTTGGAGGAATACATTGGAGATACCGGATTTTGACATTGTATTGTTGGAACAAAAAATTTCTCTCTCCAAGCTGAGGAGCCGCAAAGAAAATTGTACAGAAATATTAGGGGAAGCTTCTGAATTGCTGATTAAACAGATTAAGAGATTTCATTGATTAGCAGCTGTTAAAAAACTGCGTCATTGCGGTTTTGCGAGAAAGATATTAGGCGGTGGTAATAATACTGCAACTTTTGAATTTGAGAAGTCTTCATTCCAACAAGGCGCAGGTTTTGCTATCTAAACCCGATTGAGTGGAAAACCCGGAATAAAGCCAGCCCAAAGCTGGCGGAATGAGGATTTGGAACGGAAAGCGGGGCTGTCAGTTCCGAAGAGCTAAAGACATTGCTTTTCTAAAAAATAGTAAAGCCAAAACCCCGCAAGGAGAACGATATTTAGTTTATTTTTGGTTCAAACAAATAAATACCGTTATATGGCAACTATAGAAACGATTTACCTCGGCGAATTAAGAACAGAAGCTACCCATGTTCAATCCGGAAATAAATTAATAACCGATGCTCCCTTAGATAATAGAGGACGTGGGGAGGCATTTTCTCCCTCCGATTTACTGACCACTGCCCTGGGAAGCTGCATGCTAACCATTATGGGTATTGCTGCCCGTGAGCAGAATATTAATATTGATGGAACTACCTGTACCAGCACCAAAATTATGGCTTCAGACCCCAGACGGGTTTCTGAAGTACAGATCACTTTTAACTTTCCTGCGGGCAATTATTCTGAAAAAGATAAAACTATTTTAGAGAGAGCGGCCAGAACCTGCCCGGTTGCCAAAAGTTTGCATCCTGACTTGGTTGAAAATGTGGTGTTTAATTTTGGGGAGTAGGTTGAATATATAAAGCTGTTACCCTATGAGGGACAGGATGTTGTTCTACGTGCTGGAATAACATTCAAAAACCCAGTTAAAATAAATCTTAGTTCAACAAATGACAGGGCTCCAGAAAATATGGATGCCCTTTTTTTGAAATTTTTCCTTTAAGTCTATCCCAGTAACTTCTTTGTGAAGTTTGCTGCTAATTATTCTAGGGATTATTTTTTTTCAATGTTTTTGCTTTATAGTCTTGTATATGAAGTTTTTGATGCACATATTAGGACCCTAAAATAATTATTAACTAAATCTTAACAATTAAGTATGAAAAAACTTTTACAAAGTTTATTCCTGCTGTTATTTGTGGTCTCTCATTCGATGGCTCAAGTTGCCAAGGATCGGACTATAACAGGAACAGTAACGGCAAAAGAGGATGGATTACCTCTGCCAGGAGTAAGTGTGAAAATTGTGGGTGGCCAAACTGGTGCCCTTACTGCAGCCGATGGAAAGTATTCCATCAAAATTTCTGCAGGTGCAACAGCTTTAGAATTCTCATCAGTAGGATACGTGAGCCAGAAAAGGCCAATAGGCGCATCAAACATTATTAATGTTGTTTTGGAACCCGATGAGCAACTTTTGAGTGAAGTAGTGGTAGTTGCCTTTGGTAAACAAAAGAAGGAGGCTGTTACCGGTTCCATTGCCCAGATTGGAGAGAAAGATCTGAATCAAAGACCTATTACCAATCTAAGTAATGCATTGGCAGGTGTTGCTCCTGGTATTCAAACTAACGCAGGAAGTGGACAACCAGGCGCTGGTGCGACGGTTCGAATCCGTGGTTTTGG
>DASQIU010000190.1:0-21301 GCA_035631395.1 Daejeonella sp.
ATTTTCGTTCTTTTTCATGCAAGGCCGGCTTGATAAATCTCCAAAGCTCAAACAATAGATAAGGGAACCCCAATATAATACCGATAATGAATGAAGAGTTCATCTGCAGGGTAAACTGCCCGGCCATTTCGGTATTGATGATGTTGAAGTTGATTTTTTTAACGCAAAAATCAGCGCCGAGACTAAATTTTTCGCCTATTAGGCACATCATCCGGTAAGTCCAAAAGCTGGTTTTTTTAGGCCCCATGATGATTTCATCGAAAATAAAATCATAGTACACAAAAGCCAGGGCTGTAAAAACTACAATGCCCAGAGCTGCTCGCACCAAATGCTTACGCAGAACATCCAGGTGATCAAAAAAAGACATTTCGGCTTCCAGGCTTTTACCTCTTTCTTTTACGGCTTTGATTAAGCCGTTGCTCTCTATTTCGCTCATAATATGTTAAAAACAAAAATACCATTCTATTTGAAAGAATGGTATTTAAGGTTATTTTTCTTGAAGAAGGCTTATGCTTCTATGTCAAAGCTTTCCATAAACTTGGTGGTAAAGTTACCGGCTCTGAAATTTGGGTTTCTCATTAATTTGAGATGGAAAGGAATGGTAGTTTGTATTCCTTCAATTACAAATTCGCTCAGGGCCCGTTCCATGGTGCAAATGGCCTCTTCGCGGGTTTGAGCCACACAAATCAGTTTGGCAATCATGGAGTCGTAATTCGGCGGAATCTGATATCCGGCGTAAACGTGAGTATCAACCCGTACGCCGTGGCCACCCGGAGAATGGAACTGGGTAATTCTTCCCGGTGAAGGGCGGAAATTATTAAACGGATCTTCGGCATTGATGCGGCACTCAATGGCATGCATGGTTGGCTCATAGTTTTTTCCGGAGATAGGAGTACCGGAAGCAACCTTGATTTGTTCTTTGATCAAATCAAAATTGATCACCTCTTCGGTAACGCAATGTTCTACCTGGATACGGGTATTCATCTCCATAAAATAGAAATTGCGATGTTTGTCAACCAAAAACTCAATAGTTCCGGCACCTTCGTAATTCACGGCCTTAGCGCCTTTAATAGCCGCCTCGCCCATTTTTTCGCGAAGTTCGGGAGTCATAAATGGAGAAGGAGATTCTTCAACCAATTTTTGGTGACGACGTTGGATAGAGCAATCACGTTCGGATAAATGACAAACGGTTCCGTACTGGTCGCCAACTACCTGAATTTCGATATGGCGTGGATCTTCTACATATTTTTCAAGGTAAAGACCGTCGTTGCCAAAAGCGGCGCCAGATTCCTGACGGGCAGAATCCCAGGCGGCTTCAAACTCTTCGTCTTTCCATACAATGCGCATCCCGCGGCCACCACCACCGGCTGTAGCCTTTAAGATAACCGGGTAACCAATCTGATTGGCAATTTCAATTCCGGTTTTCACATCGCTTAACAAGCCTTCAGAGCCTGGAATAACTGGTACACCGGCTTTTTTCATGGTTTCTTTGGCTGAAGATTTATCGCCCATGGCGTTAATTTGATCAGCAGTAGCGCCTATAAATTTAATGCCGTATTCCTGGCAAATAGCTGAGAATTTAGCATTTTCTGCTAAGAAACCGTATCCCGGATGGATGGCATCGGCATTGGTTAATTCGGCAGCGGAAATAATATTAGGTATATTTAGATACGAGTCTTTACTTGCAGGGGGACCAATACAAACGGCCTCATCGGCAAAACGGACATGTAAACTATCGCGGTCTGCAGTAGAGTAAACGGCTACGGTTTTCACACCCATTTCTTTGCAGGTACGAATAATTCGCAGCGCAATTTCGCCCCGGTTTGCAATAAGTATTTTCTTGAACATAGATATCAAAGGTTACAAATAAAATTGAATGTCTGAGAGCCCATTTGGGCATCAGTACATTAGCCTTAAGCTGGTTCTACCAGGAACAAAGGCTGGTCGTACTCTACCGGGCTGGCATTATCTACCAACACTTTTACAATACGGCCTGAAACTTCAGATTCAATTTCATTGAAAAGTTTCATGGCTTCCACGATACAAATTACCTGGCCGGCTTTCACTTCATCGCCTACATTTACAAATGAAGCCTTATCCGGGCTTGATGAGCGATAAAAAGTACCAATCATTGGAGATTTGATGGTGATATACTTGGAGGTATCAGCACTTGGTGCAGCCTCAGCAGCTTTAGTTTCAACCGGAGCGGCAGCAGTAGCAGCAGCTGGAATAGCAGCTAAGGGTTGCTGAACCGGCATCACCTGTGGAGCCGGAATGCTAGCTGTTACATAAGTAGGAGCCTGGTTGGTTTTTATGGTAATTTTAAACTCTTTCTCTTCAATTGAAACCTCATTTACTCCAGACTTAGAGACAAATTTGATGAGTTCCTGAATTTGTTTAATATCCATTTTGTTGGGTTTAGTTTTAATAATCTGATTTGTATTTTAAAAGTATAACAAAAATATGGAACATCTGGCGGGCCAGGAAATTAGTAAGCCCATTTAAGGTAAACAGAACCCCAGGTAAAGCCACCACCAAAAGCGGCTAATACAACGTTATCTCCTTTTTTAAGTTTGTCTTCCCACTCCCATAAGCATAATGGAATGGTACCGTTGGTGGTATTACCATAACGCTCTATGTTGACCATTACTTTATCAGCGCTTAAGCCCATCCGATTGGTGGTAGCGTCAATAATCCGTTTGTTAGCCTGATGCGGCGCTAACCAGGCCACATCATCGGCAGATAAATGGTTGCGCTCCATAATTTCGGCAGCAACATCGGCCATATTGGTTACCGCGAACTTAAATACGGCTTGTCCTTCCTGATGCACAAAGTGCTCTCCGGCATCAACGGTTGCATGGCTGGCTGGATTTAAAGAACCACCTGCTTTTTGGTGCAGGAACTGACAGCCAGAACCATCGCTTCTTAAAATTGAATCAATTACACCGTTGCCTTCTGTATTGGGCTCCAGTAAAACAGCTCCACAGCCATCGCCAAAAATAATGCAACTGCTGCGGTCTTTGTAGTTCAGGATAGACGACATTTTATCGCCGGCAACTACCAGCACTTTTTTATATTTTCCAGTTTCTATAAACTGAGCGCCGGTGCTTAAGCCATAGATAAAGCCAGAGCAAGCCGCGTTCAAATCATATCCCCAGGCATTGATGGCACCGATTTTGTCGGCCAGGATATTGGCCGTAGCCGGGAAAACCATATCTGGAGTGATGGTACAGAAAATAATCAGGTCAATTTCTTCAGCACTAATGCCGCGTTTTTCCAGTAAACCTTTTACGGCAGGAACAGCCATATCTGAAGTGCCAAAATGGCCTTTTAAAATACGACGTTCTTTAATACCGGTACGGGTGGTGATCCACTCGTCGTTGGTATCCACCATTCCTTCCAATTCTTTATTGGTTAAGATATAATCAGGAACGTAGCCGTTAACTGCGGTTATGGCAGCATGAATTTTCATACAGGTAATAAATTTTTTTCGGATTTTTATTTAAATGCTTCTTTGATCTTATCAATCAATTTGGCTTCAATCATGGTGCGAGACAACAGGATCATGTTTTTAATGGCCTCGGGAGTAGAAATGCCATGGCCAATAATAACCGGCGCATTTACTCCAAGAATTGGGCTTCCCCCATACTGTTCATAATTAAAGCGTTCAAAAAACTCATCTTTAAAGCCTTTTTTTAAGGTTAGGATATAGAACGTTTCGGCTAACTTCAAAGTTACATTTCCGGTAAAACCATCGCAAACTATGACATCGGCCTTATCATTAAACAGATCCCGGCCTTCTATATTGCCAATAAAATTGAACATTTTACTGTCTTTCATCAGCGGGAAGGTGGCCTGGGTAAGCATATTGCCTTTTTCTTCTTCTTCTCCAATATTCATTAAGCCTACTTTGGGGCTCTCCATTTTATAGATATGCTCCGCATACAGGCTTCCCAGAATACCAAATTGCAATAAAACATCGGGCTTGCAGTCGGCATTGGCGCCTACATCCAGCATTAAACCGAAACCGTTTTTTAATTTGGGGACATTGGTAACCACCGCCGGGCGTATAACCCCGGGAATAGTTTTGACACTAAACATGGAACCTACTAACATGGCTCCAGTGTTTCCGGCAGAAGAAAAAGCATCAATTTTGCCTTCTTTTAAGTATTGAAAGCCTAAACCGATACTGGAGTTGGGTTTTTGAACAACGGCTTTGGTTGCATGTTCGCCCATGCCTATCACCTCAGTGGTGTGCACGTAATCAAAGCTATCCGGATCAATATTTTGATCGGATAAAATGGGTAAGACCTGATCCTTATCGCCAAAAAGAACAATTTTCTGAGCAGGGGATAAGGCTTTTAGGGCTGCTATTGCTCCCAAAACCGTTGCTTTGGGAGCATAGTCTCCGCCCATTATATCTAAGCCAATTCTCATTTAGTTTTTTTGTTTCTTAAGGTGATGAAGAACCCCCGAAACAAGTTTTTCTGAGCTGTATTTCCGCTGGGGATCTTCATCTTAGAAAATTAACTTAGGCGATTGATGTATTTTCAATAACCAGTTTGCCATTATAATACAGGTTACCATCTACATTGTACGCACGGTGTGGTAAGTGTATTGCTCCGGTAGTTTGGCAGGTGGTTAAGCCAGGCGCTACCGCTTTGTAATGCGTTCTTCTTTTGTCTCTTCTGGACTTAGATGTTTTCCGTTTTGGATGTGCCATTTGTTCCTATGTATTAATTATTTGTTTTTTATGTTCTTCAACGCTTCCCAGCGTGGGTCGGCATTGTTGGTTTCTTCTTTATGTTCGCCAGAAAGCTGACTTAGCTTGGCAAGCATTTCTTTGTCACACCATGAAGTATTTCCTTCGTCCTGGCAGCGGGTAAAATAAGGAACCGCTAAATTAATGTATTCATAGATCAGACCTGAAATGTCGATCTCAAAATCATTTTTTGTTAACACGATGATCTCTTCCGTATCATCTTCCAGGTTTTCATCGCCTGAAAATTTAACAATTTCGCGTTCCTCTATTTCCACAGCCAAAGGATAATCTCCCAGGCACACGTCGCAGTTTAGCTTGATCTCGCCTTTGATTTTGAATAACAGGATTAACATTGTTTCCTGCTTTTCTAATTCCAGGTTCAGTTTTAGGCTCCCACTTTTAACCAAAGAATGCTCAAAAACATTAAAAAAGACATCGTCTATTTCAAAGGCAAAGTTATGCTTGCCTATTTTTAAGCCTTTAAATGGTATACGGTATTCCTGTAACGGTTTCAAAGCACTGCAATTAAGCCTGCAAATCTATGAAAAATTATTTAGTTGGATACCCTTTTTTGCAAAATGGGTTTTTATTCAAGAAGATAGCCCTAAGGGTGATTTGTTGTGATGCTTTTACAGACTTAATCCCGGTCTTTAGAAAGGCGGCTAATTTTTAAAGGATTGGCATTTAACTCGGCAGTTTCGCGGCGGCGCTTTACAATGTTTATGGCTGTAAAGAGGGCTTCGCGGAAAGAGTTCTCGGAGGCTTTGTTCTGTCCGGCAATATCGTATCCGGTACCATGGTCTGGCGAGGTGCGCACCACAGGAAGTCCGGCGGTGAAATTAACGCCGTTTTCAAAGCTGATTTGCTTAAAAGGAATTAAACCTTGGTCATGGTACATGGCCAGTACACCATCAAACTGGGTATAGGTATGGTTGGCAAAAAAACCATCGGCGGCATACGGGCCCAAAGCAAAAACACCCTGGTTGTTGGCTTCCGCAATAGCCGGAATAATGGTTTCTATTTCCTCATTGCCAATTAGTCCGGCATCTCCCGCATGGGGATTTAAACCTAATACCGCAATTTTGGGCTTTTGAATCCAGAAGTCTTTTTTCAGGCTTTCGTTCATCAGTTTCAGCTTGGAAATAATTTTTTCCCGGCTTATTTTTCCCGGGATTTCTGCAACGGGGATATGGCCGGTTACTACGCCAATGCGCATATCTTCGCTTACCAAAAACATCAATGAGTCGGCCGAATTGGTTTTAGCTTGTATATATTCGGTATGGCCGGCAAATTGAAAATCCTCATTCTGGATATTGTGTTTATTGATAGGAGCTGTAACCAGTGCATCAATATCTCCGGCCAGTAAATCATTTACCGCTCTTTCCAGCGATAAAAAAGCATACTTTCCACCTATTGGCGTGGCTTGGCCTAAATCTATTTTTACATCTTCATCCCAGCAATTGATCATGTTTGGCCTTTTTTCATTGGCCTGGGCCGGGTTATTAATTACGTTAAAACTAAAGTCGTTTATGGCTAAGGTTTTGCGGTGGAAAGAAGCAACCTTGGTATGCCCATACACAATTGGGGTGCAATACTCCAGAATGCGACTATCCATCAAGGTTTTAATAATTACTTCCAGTCCTATTCCGTTAACGTCGCCAATAGAAATTCCAACTTTAATTTTATCACTCATATAAATATATAATGCTGCGTAGGCAATAGAATATTTGCAAAATAAATACTTTAATTGATTTTATACGAAAATCTAATAAAACTAAGCGGAAATTGCCGGGGGCTGCATGCGCTGATTATTTATTTCTACCATCAATTTTGCCGTAATTTGCAGCAAATAATATGGAATGAGTTTAGTAAAAGCGAAAAAATATTTAGGTCAACATTTCTTAACGGATAAAAACATTGCCGAGAAAATTGTGAACAGTTTGCAGCCGGCCGGTCAATATAATCAGGTATTGGAAGTAGGTCCCGGTATGGGCATCCTTTCTGATTTTTTGCTTCAAAAAACGGCTTATGAAACATCTTTGATCGATCTGGATGTGGAATCATATCAGTTTTTGCAAAAAAAATATCCTAGTCTGGGCGATCGATTGATCAATGGGGATTTTCTGGAACTGGACTTTAAATCGGTATTTCCGGGTAAACTGGGCATTATTGGTAATTTCCCTTATAATATCTCCTCGCAAATTTTATTTAAGATTCTGGATAACCGGCAGCAGGTGATAGAAGTGGTGGGCATGTTCCAGAAAGAAGTGGCCCAGCGTTGTGCAGAGCAGCCCGGCAGTAAGGAATATGGTATTTTGAGTGTGTTTTTGCAGGCCTATTATAAGGTAGAATATTTATTTACGGTAAAAGCGGGAGTATTTAATCCGCCCCCTAAAGTTCTTTCGGCCGTGATACGCTTAACCCGGAATGAAGTGGAGCATTTGGATTGCGATGAAAAGCTTTTCTGGCAAGTGGTAAAAGCTGGTTTTAATCAGCGCCGTAAAACCTTGCGCAATGCTCTTTCGGCAATTATTAATAAAGAAAAAATGCCGGATGAGCCGATGTTAGAATTAAGAGCCGAACGTTTAAGTGTAGCTGATTTTGTAAAGTTAACTCAAAAAATTACTGCCAGTAGATAATATGAATAGAGGTAAAATTCTAATTGTGGACGATTTGCACCCCGCTTTTAAAGAAGCAGCGGAAAAACTAGGGTATATATGCAATAATCAGCCCCAATTTACCCGCGAGCAAACTTTAAATAGGATTGCAGAATACCAGGGTCTGGCAATACGCACCAAGTTTAACGTAGACCAGGAAATGATGGATGCCGCCCCAGGCTTGAAATTTATTGCCCGGGCCGGCGCCGGTATGGATAATATTGATGAGGAATATGCCCGCTCAAAAGGTATAATCTGCATGAATGCCCCCGAAGGGAACCGCGATGCCGTTGCCGAACATGCCCTGGCCATGTTATTAGCCCTGATAACTAATTTGCCCAAGGGCAACCAAGAAATAAGAAATGGAATTTGGGACAGGGAAGGAAACCGCGGTTGGGAATTGAAGGGAAAAACGGTGGCATTAATAGGCTATGGGAATACCGGGCAGGCCATGGCCCGTAAACTGGCCGGCTTTGAGGTGAAAGTTATTGCTTTTGATAAGTATAAAACGGGTTACAGCGATGCTTTTGTTCAGGAAATGAGTATGGAGCAAATTGTAAAGTATGCCGATGTACTGAGCCTGCATATTCCTTTAACCCGGGAAACCAGGCAAATGGTGGACGAAGAATATCTTTTCCATTTTGCCAAGCCTATATTTTTATTAAACACCGCCCGGGGCGAGATTGTGGATACACGAGCTGTATTGAATGCGATCAACTCTGGTAAAATTTTAGGAGCCGGTTTAGATGTTCTGGAAACTGAAAAATTTCCGGAGCTATCTCAAAAAAGTTGGTTTCATGAACTTTCGTTAAATCCGCGGGTAATTTTAAGTCCGCATGTGGCCGGCTGGACCTTTGAGTCTTACCGGAAAATTTCGGAAGTGTTGGCTGAAAAACTAAAAAATATTTGAAATTCGAATCTTAAAAGGTTATCTTCGTACAAACCACGTAACGCAAGACTATATTGGCTAAAGGCCGGCATAGTCTTGTTTGTTTTTTATAGTAGTACCATTAAATTTTAAAAGATATGTCGGAGGTTACTTATTACACCCAGGAAGGATTAGAGAAACTGAAAGAAGAACTACACTTTTTGAAGACCGAAGGACGGGCGCAAATAGCCAAAGCGATAGCTGAGGCCCGCGATAAGGGTGACTTATCTGAAAACGCTGAATACGATGCGGCCAAAGAGGCTCAGGGACATCATGAAACCAAAATTGCCAAACTCGGAAACATTTTGGCCAACGCCCGCCTGATTGATGAATCCAAACTGGATACTTCTAAAGTACTGGCTTTATCTATTGTGAGAATCAAAAATCTGAAAAATGGCGCCGAGATGACCTATCAATTGGTTTCTGAAACTGAGGCCGATTTGAAAACGGGAAAAATATCGGTTAAATCACCTATTGCGCAAGGCTTGCTTGGAAAATCTGTGGGCGAAATAGCCGAGATTAGCGTTCCTGCCGGTAAATTGGAGTTTGAAGTAGTAGAAATATCAAGATAACTATACCATTTTGAGAATTAGACAAAGCATCTGAACCTTGTATCAGGTGCTTTGTTCTTTATAGACAAAAAATAAAAATATGGCATCCGTTTTTTCAAAAATAGTTTCGGGCGAGATTCCGGCGCATGTGGTTGCTGAAACCACAGAATTTTTAGCCTTTTTAGATGTAAACCCATTGGTGCATGGTCATGTGCTGGTTATTCCAAAAAAGGAAGTAGATTATATTTTTGATTTAGACGATGAGCTCTACGTTGGACTGATGCTTTTTGCCAAAATAGTGGCTGATGGTATTAAAAAGGCCATTCCCTGCAAAAAAGTTGGGGTAGCTGTAGTTGGCCTGGAAGTACCGCATGCTCATATCCACCTGATTCCGATAAACTCTATTGGTGATATGAATTTTAGCCGGCCCAAATTAAAGCCTACTCAAGATGAGCTGGCCGAGGTGGCGCTGAAGATCAAAGAAGAGTTTCGCAAATAAAATTTTCTGATTTTACTATTTTACTCGTTTGGTATTATCCTTTACAAAGGCATCCCAGCCTGAGTAGGATTTTTTGCCCGGTACGCTGCTTGTTTTCTGAAAAGAATGACATACCGCTACGGCCAAGCCGTCTGTAGCGTCTAAAAATTCAGGGTTTTCGGTAAACTTAAGTAGGGTTTTTAACATGGCGGCCACCTGCTCTTTGGTGGCGTTACCATTGCCGGTAATAGATTGTTTGATCTTACGCGGCGAATATTCAAAAATGGGTAAACTGCGAGATAAGGCTGCGGCCATAGCTACTCCCTGCGCCCGGCCAAGTTTTAGCATTACCTGGATGTTTTTACCATAAAAAGGCGCTTCAATGGATAAGCAATCGGGCTGATACTGGTCAATTAAGGCTACCGTTTTTTCAAAAATGTGTTTCAGTTTCAGCGGATGGTCGCCCAGGTGCTCCATTCTAACTACCCCCATGCAAATCAGCTCGGTTTGACTTTTTACTTCTTTTACCAAACCATAGCCCATTACAGAGGTGCCGGGGTCTATTCCCAAAATAATCCGTTCTTTCGCTTTTTCCTTTAACATCATTCTGGGGCAATATTACAGATTTTTAAATCCCAAGACTTGGAATTGGATAATTAAAATTCAGAATGCATCGGGCTTTTCTTAACATTGCAGTTAAAAACTTTTCCGGTTGACTCCAAAGAACAAAAAAATCCTCAGCATTATTATCAAGATCGCTATCTTATTGTTAGCCTTTGGATTTATATATAATAAGCTGAGCAATAATCAAAACATCGCAAACTTTGTGAAACTGGCTCAGCAACTATCCACGCTGTATGTAAGGTCCGTTTTAATTATCCTGTTCCTTTTTATGGGCCTGAACTGGTTTTTAGAAGCCTTGAAGTGGAAATACCTACTTCGTAAAATTGAACAAATCAGTACCTGGAAAGCCGTTGAATCTGTTTTTTGTGGATTAACCTGGGCCGTTTTTACTCCCAACCGGATTGGTGAATACGGTGGAAGGGTATTTTTTCTTTCCCCTCGCAAGCGGCTTCATGGAGTGGTGGCTATGGGAGTGGGTGCCATTGGTCAAATGGTGATCACCTATGTTATGGGAGCCTGGGCTTTGCTTTGGTTTGTTGGGCGCTTTGTGGAGGTAAATATCCTGCTGTTTTATGCCCTGGCATTTCTGGTAACCTGTTTTAGTGGCTTCTTTCTGCTATTTTACTTTAATATTCGTTGGGTAGATGCGCTGCTTTCAAAAATAAAATTTTTGAAGCCTTACCGACGCTTTTTCGGCGTTTTGGCTAAATATAAAAAAGCCGAGTTAGCCAAGGTTTTTGTATTTTGCCTGACGAGGTTTACTGTTTTCAGTAGTCAGTATTATATCATAATACATCTATTGGTGCCCCAGATTCCGGTTTTTGAAATGATGATGATGGTTTTTATCCTATTCTTTGTCCAATCGGCATTGCCTACGTTAGATTTGCTGGATGTTGGGGTAAGGAGCATGACGGCTACCTATTTTTTTGGTTTTATTACTTCTCAGGATGTGGCCATAATGACTGCAACCGCCTGTATCTGGCTTATTAATTTAATTATTCCTGCTATTTTAGGCTCCGTTTTTGTTTTTAAACTCAATTTTTTTGGCACAAATCGTAATTAGTATAGTCACCGTCTTGCTTACTTTCTGTTATGTAAGTCTGGTATTGTTTTTTAGGCGTGGTTGGATGCGTTTGCCCGTTTTTAGTATCCCTTTGCAAAAGCCATCTACGGCAGTCAGTGTTTTAATTGCAGCTCGTAACGAAGAACAGAAACTGGAGAAAACCATACAGGATATTCTGAATCAAAGTTATCCTAAAGAACTTTTGCAGGTTATTGTTGTAGACGATCATTCTACAGACCGAACTGCCGAAATCATTCTTTCCTATGCCAGTCAGGGTGTTGAATTAATTAAGCTCAATGAAGATCAGCCGCTAAATTCTTATAAAAAGAAAGCCATTTCTGAAGCTATTAAAATAGCTAAAGGAGAATTGATTGTTACCACCGATGCCGATTGCCGTATGGGGCCTCAATGGCTTCAATCCATTGTGGGTAGTTATGAAACGCAGCAGTATAAAATGATTTCATCGCCAGTGGTATATTTTGAAGAGAAGAGCTTTTTTGAAGAATTGCAAACGCTGGAATTTTTGTATCTGATCGGTTTAGGCGCATCTACTATTGGCAATAAGATGGCTTCTACCTGCAATGGCGCCAATTTGGCTTACCGTAAAGATGTGTTTCTGGAAGTAAATGGTTTTCAGGGAATTGACGATGTGGCCTCAGGAGATGATGAGCTGCTGCTACATAAAGTGGCTTCACTTTACCCCGATGGAATTGGTTTCTGCAAATTAAAGGAAGCGCTGGTTTATACTCATGCCAAACCTACTTTGCGAGACTTTATTCAGCAGCGTAAACGCTGGGCGTCTAAAAGTACAAAGTATAAAAATAAGGCTTTGGTGGCTTTGGGCATATCTATCTGGCTGTTTAATGTGTTTATTCTGGTAAACCTGATTTTGGGTTTTATTAATCCGTTTTATTTTATGCTGGCTGGTATTAGTTTAGTGCCGAAATTGCTGGTTGAAACGTTTTTTTTAATCCCGGTTTGTCGTTTTGCTGATCGTCCAAAATTAATTTGGTATCAGCCTTTGCTCACAGTAATTCATATTCTCTATTTTGTTTACATTGGCGTTGCCGGTAACACCGGAAAATACAACTGGAAAGGCCGTATGGTAAAATAGTTTGTAGCTAAGGTGTTTTTTCAGGCTTAATATATTTTTAATGGATCACTCGCCTTCTAAACGTACCTGGAAAAGATTTAAGCGGAATAAACCGGCGGTAGCAGGCCTGGCATTAATTATTATTATGGTATTGATGGGAATTTTGGGTTATCTGATTATGCCCGATAAAACCCCAATGGCCAACAATATGCTCTTGCAGTTAAGTATTAGCAAGCCAGGCTCTGAATTTACCATCCTCAAAATAAAGAAAAACGAGCTGCCAGGCCGTCAAAATATCCTTGACCGGATTTTGTTTGGCCAGCCCGCTCAATACAGGCAGTTGCCCATCAATTCTTATCGCTTTAAAGGAGATTCCATCCTGGTAAGAGAATATATCGGACAAGATGAAACTGCCGAGGAAAGCAGTTATTCTCTGAAAGAAATTCTGGCCGGAAAAAATGACATTTTGCAACTTTCCGAACCTCAGAAATATGAGTACATTAAACAGCATTATATCCAGAAAAAAACCTTTTGGTTGGGTACCGATATTTACGGCCGCGATCTGCTGAGTCGTTTAATTTTAGGAAGCCGCATTTCTCTGGCGGTAGGGGTAATGGCCGTTTTTATTTCCCTGTTTATTGGTATTTCTTTGGGCGCTTTGGCCGGATATTATGGCGGCCGTGTAGACGCCCTAATCAGCTGGTTAATGAATGTGGTATGGTCATTGCCGGCTTTATTGCTGGTTATTGCCATTTCATTTGCTTTAGGCAAAGGATTTTGGCAAATATTTATAGCAGTTGGTCTATCCATGTGGGTAGAGGTGGCTCGGTTGGTAAGGGGACAAATGCTTGCATTAAAGCAGGTTGAATTTGTAGAAGCCGCCAAGGCTTTGGGTTTTAATGACCGGCGCATTATGATCCGCCACATTTTGCCTAATATTTCAGGCCCGATTTTGGTTGTAGCTTCGTCTAATTTTGCTTCGGCTATACTTTTAGAAGCCGGATTAAGTTTTTTAGGTTTTGGGGCTCAGCCGCCCATCCCAACCTGGGGTGGCATGATTAAGGAACATTATGGTTACATTATTATGGATGCCGCTTATTTAGCGATATTGCCCGGGCTGGCTATTATGTTGCTGGTTTATGCGTTTAATTTAGTGGCCTTAGGTTTGCAGGATGTATTTGACGTAAAATCGCAAAACACCAATGTATAGTTCCATGGATTGTTTAATTTAGGCTTCATTTTTATCAAATTGTAATTGACACACTATCAGACAAACGAGACAGGTGAGCAGGAGTTGATTCAACTGCTGTTAAAACGCCAGGCAGAGCTAAACTCGTTGCTGGAGGTAACTCAGGCTATCAACCGGAATAGCGACCCTTCTATTCTGTTTGAAATGCTGCAGGTAATTTTAAGTGTGCATCTAAAAATTGGTAAAATGCGGCTGTTAATTAAAGAGAATGGCCAATTTTATTGCGCTACCCGTTTTGGGGGCAATCTGGAAAATACCGATCTGATGTTAGAGCTTTGTGAATCTTTACAGGATCTAAACGCCATTACTGCTCTTAAATCACATCCGGATACCAGAATCAGTCAATACGATTACTTTGTGCCGGTATTTCATAAAGAAGAATCATCGGCCTTTGTGCTTATCGGTGATTTTAATACCCGTACTGAATTAGTTAGCAATGACCTAAGCTTTATCCAAACCCTGATTAACGTAATTGTGGTAGCCTTGGAGAATAAAAAACTTTTCCAGGAAAGGGTAGAGCGGGAAATTTTATTAAGGGATATGGAACTGGCCAGTGAAGTTCAGAATATGCTGGTACCTCAGCGGCTCCCTAAAACCGGATCAGTAGAAGTAGGGGCTACTTATCTTCCCATTCAGGATATTGGAGGCGATTATTTTGATTTTATTCAACTTAACGCCGATGAATTTATTTGGTGTATTGCCGATGTTTCTGGCAAAGGTGTATCGGCGGCCTTGCTGATGGCCAATTTGCAGGCCAGTTTGCGTGCCTGGGCATCGGTAGAAAAGGATATGGCCAAAATTGTGATCCGGTTAAATGAAGTGGTGGTGGCCAATACCAATGGGGAACGTTTCATTACTCTATTTTTAGGCCATTATAATGGCAAAACCCGGCAATTGCATTATGTTAATGCCGGACATAACCCCTCTATTTTGATGACTGATCAAGGGGTGAAATTCCTGAAAGCAGGCACTACTATGATTGGTGTTTTTGATGAGCTTCCCTTTATTAAAACAGGCACAGAAATTTTGCCTCCCGGAAGCCTGATTTTTAATTACACCGACGGATTGGTAGAAAGCGATCATGAGGATGTTTTTATTGAGGATGAGGAGCTGGTGGAATATTTACAGCAAACTAAGACCCTGCCTGTTGATGAGCTGAATGAAAAGATCCTGGAAGATATCAGGTTATCTAAACAGGCCAACATGAATTCAGATGATATCACTATTCTCTCTATTCGAATTCTATAAACCCTTTCTCGCAGAAAATAGCATCAATTCTTTCAAACCTGAAATGTTGCAAGTAAATTTGTCCAGCGGTTTGCCGTTATTTTTAGATCCTGAAAAGAGTTTATGCTTTTACCTTATTTTCAACAAGAGCTGATTGAAGCCGGTTGTGATGAAGCCGGCCGGGGTTGTCTGGCCGGACCTGTATTTGCCGCTGCGGTTATTTTGCCCCGCGATTTCCATCATCCGGTTTTAACAGATTCTAAACAGCTTGCAGAAAAAGATCGTTATGAGCTGCGTACTTATATCGAGCAATATGCTCTGGCTTTTGCCGTAGCTCAGGTAGATCATCAGGAAATAGACCGCATAAATATTTTGAACGCTTCTTATTTGGCCATGCATAAAGCCTTGGCCAATTTATCTATTGAACCCCAATTTATCTTGGTAGATGGAAACCGTTTTAAGCCCTATCATAAAATACCGCACCAATGCATTATTCAGGGCGATGGTAAATATTTTTCTATTGCTGCGGCTTCTATTTTGGCCAAAACCTACCGGGATGATTATATGCGTGCATTGTCCGAAGATCATCCAGAGTATGAATGGGCACAAAACAAAGGCTATGCAACCGTAAAGCATCGCGACGCCATTATTCAGTTTGGCTTGTCGCCGTATCACCGCCGCTCATTCCGTATCACCGATCCACAACTGGCGCTTGAGATTTAGTTTCGGCTGAACAGATTTTTAGCTGGATGGTTAAGAAGGGAAGCACTATGAAAATCCTTTACATCACCAGCCAGGTTCCTTTTCCGCCTCAAGGCGGCTACGCTATTGTAGTGCATAATACCCTGAAGGGAATTTTAAAAACGGGCGCCGATATCAGCTTGTTCAGTCTAAATCCCCGCAATCATTTTGTGGAGATCAGAAATATTAAAGATGCTCTGCTTGAGCAGATCCAGTTTACCTCCAGTTATATCAATTCTGAAGTAACATCGTGGGGAACCTTTAAAAATTTGTTGTTTAAAAAGTCGTACAGCATTGCCCGTTTTTATAAAGCATCGGCGGCCAGCCATCTTAAAAATATATTAAAAGAAAACCAGTTTGATATCATTCAGTTAGAAGGACTGTTTGTAGTGCCTTATTTACCTGTAATCAAGCAAATGAGTCAGGCTAAAATTGTTTACCGGGCTCATAATATCGAATATCAAATCTGGGAGCGGCAGGCTGAAATAGAGATATTTCCGCCACGTCGTCTATTCCTGAGTATGCTGGCCCGGCATTTAAAAGAGTACGAATTGCAGAACCTAAACCAATTTAATGCGGTAGTTACCATTAGTGAAGCCGATCTGCGAGAATTGCGATACCAGGGTTGCAAAGTGAATATGGAGAACTTTTCCGTAGCAGTAGATCTGGCCGATTACCAGCCTGATAGCAGCCAAACCGAAAATCTGTCTGTGTTTTATCTTGGATCTATGGATTGGGCGCCCAATCAGGAAGGCTTGGATTGGTTTATTGAGTACGTTTGGCAAGATCTGCAACAACTGGATGTGGGTTTGAAATTTCATATTGCCGGCAGAAATATCCCTGAGGAATTAATGGCCTACGCCGGCAAAGCCATTAAAGTATATTCTAACCTGGAAGATGCCAAAGCGTTTATGAATTCCAAATCCATTATGGTGGTTCCCTTAAAGGCCGGCAGCGGTATGCGGGTAAAGATTATTGAGGGAATGGCCATGAAAAAATGCATCATTTCTACGTCGGTAGGAGCAGAAGGTATCCGTTATGAACATGGTAAAAATATTTTGATTGCCGATACTGCCGATGATTTTTACCGCTATATTTTACAGTGCACCACCAATCAGGCTTTTACCCGGCGCATAGGCGAAAATGCCCGTCGTTTAATAGAAGCCGATCATTATATTGAGCCTTTCAGCAAGCGCTTAATGGCTTTCTATCATAAAATTGCGCAAGGCTGAATATCGGGCTTTTTTGCTTATTTTTGCCGCCAAACCAAAGTGTGTAACCGTGCCGGAAAATGCGATGGCATTAAATTCGGTATGGATAAAAACTGGTCGCATACAGAAGGTTCAAGACCTTAAAAGGCGAAGCTTCTTATTACCCTGAAAAGATTTAAAAAACCTAAAAATAATTTCAATGAAAACAATTGCCTTAAATAATGTTCACGTAGCCCTGGGAGCTAAAATGGTTCCTTTTGCAGGATTTAACATGCCCGTACAATATGCCGGTGTAAATGCCGAGCATGAAACTGTCCGCCAGGCGGTAGGGGTGTTTGATGTGAGCCATATGGGCGAGTTTATTTTAAAAGGCGAAGGAGCTTTAGACCTGATCCAGAAAGTAAGCAGTAATGATGCCTCTAAATTATACGATGGTAAAATTCAATATTCTTATCTTCCAAACCACGAAGGTGGTATTATAGACGATCTATTGGTTTACCGCATTGACGAGAAAACCTATATGCTGGTGGTTAATGCCAGCAATATTGAAAAAGACTGGGCGTGGATTTCTAAATTCAATACGCAGGGGGTAGAGATGAAAGATATCTCCGACCGCACTTCTTTGTTAGCTGTTCAAGGGCCAAAAGCAGCCGAAGCTTTACAAAGCTTAACCGATGTAGATCTGGCTTCAATGGAATATTATACCTTCAAAAAAGGAACTTTTGCAGGCGTAGAAAATGTGCTGATCTCGGCTACAGGTTATACCGGCGCCGGAGGTTTTGAATTATATTTTGATAATGAGCATGCCCTTAAAATCTGGGATGAGGTTTTCAAGGCCGGCGCCCCTTATGGCATAAAACCTATTGGTTTAGCTGCCCGCGATACTTTGCGTTTGGAAATGGGCTTCTGCTTATATGGCAATGATATTGATGATACCACTTCTCCCTTTGAGGCTGGCTTAGGTTGGGTTACCAAGTTTAGTAAGGAGTTTGTGAACTCAGAGAATCTAGCTGCGCAAAAGCAAAATGGGGTGGAACGCAAATTAATCGGTTTTGAACTGCTAGAAAGAGGAATTCCACGCCACGATTACGAAATTGTAGATGAACAAGGAAATCAGATTGGTAAAGTAACCTCCGGAACTCAGTCGCCATCTTTGCAAAAAGCTATTGGTATGGGTTATGTAAAAACTGAATTTGCTAAAGAAGATACCGAGATCTTTATCAAGATCAGAGATAATAAGGTGAAGGCCAAAGTGGTTAAAACTCCTTTCAAATAAATAAAATATAACTGGAGGGTGTCCCTAAAAGTCAGCGCTATGCCAATGTCATGGTGAGCTTGTCGAACCATGCAGCCACACTTCGACAGGCTCAGTGTGACGAACGGCAAAGCCAACTTTTTAGGACACTCTCTTTTTTAATCCCCAATTTTAAATAATATGCAAGCACGCAAATTGGAAGTTTGCCTTACCCCGGCTTTACTTCATTTGTATGATATCCGCGAGAGTATTGTGGTGGTCATTGATATATTCCGGGCTACTTCATCTATCTGTTATGGCATTGAGAACGGCGCTGAAGCCATCATTCCGGTAGCTTCTATTGAATCTTGCGAATCTTACCGCGGTTCTGATTTCCTGTTGGCGGCCGAGCGCAATGGCGAAGTAGTTGATGGTTTTGATTTTGGCAATTCCCCTTTTGCTTACACCAAAGAAAAAGTGGGCGGAAAAACCATTGTGCTTACTACCACCAACGGAACTCATGCCATTAATGAGTCCCGGCAGGCTCATAAAATTGTGATCGGTTCATTTTTGAACCTGGCAGCCTTATGCAACTGGTTAAAAGATCAGGAACAGAATGTTTTCCTTTTATGTGCCGGCTGGAAAGATAAAGTGAATCTGGAAGATTCCCTTTTTGCCGGAGCTGTGGTGCATCATTTGAATCCGTATGGGTATAAATTAGATGATTCGGGCATTGCTGCGGCCGATTTGTATAGATTGGCTCAAGATGACTTAAGCACTTATCTACAAAAAACTTCGCATAGCGAACGCCTTAAGAAGCTTAATATTGAAGAAGATATTGAGTTCTGCTTAAATGTAAACCTGACTACGGCTATTCCGGTATTAGAAGGGGATAGGTTGGTGAAAATAGTTTAGCGATGATTTGCTGAAACAATTGCAGCAATTGTGATTGATGATAAAATAATCATCGCAAATATTTTAAGTCTGAGCATTATAGATTTCCGGTACTCTTTAAACGTTTCAAAATGGGGTGTTAAGACCATCAAGGGGACAATACTTTTATAAGTAGCTATTGCGCTGCTAAAAAATCCTTTTTGATTAAAAGACGGGTTAAAGTCAGAATAAGATACTTCATAGAATTGGGCTTTAAGTAATAAAGATCTCTGAAATTCTTGTTTTTTATCTTCTAAAAATGGTCTTTGTTGGAAAGTTTGCAACTCCCTCTGTTTTACCTTATGTTTAAATGTCTGGCCTATCCAGAGATGGTGCCATTCAGTTTGAAAAGAGTATATCGGGCTGGCAAAATAATAAGTGAAAGTGGTAAATGTAGAACGGCTGTTGTTTGCAATTGTATAATGATATCCTACAATACTTGTATCTACATGTATATTATTATCGATAGTAAAAATTTTATCCTTTCTGTAGTTAACGATTTCCTCCGGCCTGCTGACTTTTCTTGGGTTATACCAAAGCGATTGAGCAAAGTTTAAAATTACTGTCAGGGAAAAAAAGTTTAATGCGATAATAATATAGCTGAAATTGCGGCCGTTTACTCTTAATTTATACCTGTTAAACAGTTTTTTAAACAGGAGAAATATAAAAAGGTTAATTAAAGCGAATTTCCAGACTAAATTGAGATTAATAACCAACGGGTGCTGGTATTTTTGAATAGAATGAAGTTCGAAAAGTACAAGGATTAATGATTGGATAGCCAGTATAAATAAAAGCAATAAAAAAACTTTAATAAAGGCAGCCTGAAAGCTAAGGTTTGAAAGCTTGTTTGTTTGGTTAATTGGATCGCTAATCCCATTTAAAAATTCTTTCAGAGCTGGTGTATAATTATCTGCTAGTGTGAGTATAAAAGGAGGATGATTCGTTTTGTAAAAAATTAATTGTTTGAAATATTTAGTTTCATACAACTCATAGCCTTTGATTTCCTGAAGGTCAATTGTCCTACTCCTGAAAGTGTTTAAAAAAGTTGTTTCGCTTATTTCCAGATTCCCGTTTTCGATTTTAATAGTTGTATTATTCCGGCTTAGAATTTTTGCAGTAAAGTATGCCCCCAACCAGGAAAAAAGAAATAGAATGATAGTGATTTGAGGATCCCAACCAAAACTCCCTTTGATGATATAGAAAGATAAGAAGAAGTAGCAGCTAAAAGAAACAACAGAAATAATGAAGTTTATTAAGGGGTCTATTGATTTAACCTCAACCTGGTGAGATTCATTAGGTGCCGAAAACTTTTGATCTGCTACCATTTATCTCAGCTTTTCATTATTCTTATGTCTTTCCGCATCGCGGATATTTTTCTTCTCCAGGTTTTTCTCCAGGGCTTGGGTCAGATCAATGCCGGTTTGATTAGCCAGGCAGATCAGTACAAATAGAACATCGGCCAGCTCATCTTCCAGGTTTACTGCTTCATCAGATTTTTTGAACGATTGTTCGCCATAGCGGCGGGCCATGATACGAGCCACTTCGCCCACTTCTTCCATCAAAATGGCGGTATTAGTTAGTTCATTAAAATAACGAACTCCAGTGGTTTGTATCCAGGTATCTATTAGTTGTTGGGCTTGTTTAATAGTCATGATACGAATTAAACAAATTCTCTCGAAAGAAATGAAATAAACACGAATACACTAATTCATACAAATCCATCAATTCGTGAAAATTCGATTGATTCGTGGAATTCGTGCTATTCAATTGATTCGTGGAATTCGTGTCTATTTTTAGTGATTCTCCTTATCCCTGGTATCCATTATAATGGTTACCGGGCCATCGTTCACTAAACTTACTTTCATGTCGGCTCCAAAAATGCCGGTTTGTGTTTTTTTGCCAGTAAGGCTTTGCAGAATTTGGATCATGAGCTCATACAGCGGGATGGCTTTTTCGGGTCGGGCCGCCCTTACAAAGCCGGGGCGATTTCCTTTTTTAGTTTGGGCAAACAGCGTAAACTGCGAGATCAGCAGAATCTGGCCATCAACATCTTCTAAAGAACGGTTCATTTGCCCGTTTTCATCGCTGAAAATGCGCATGTTGGCTATTTTTTGTGCCAGCCATTTCAGGTCCTCTTCGGTATCATTTTCCTCAATGCCTAAAAGAACCAGCAAGCCGATGCCGATTTGTCCGGTAATTTCTCCGTCTACTTTAACAGATGCTTCTGAAACACGTTGTATAACTGCTCTCAATGGGATATTAGTTTAAGAAATATTAGCTTCTGGTTTCGTTGCCATGGTATATGCTCAAATAGCTTTCATAGCGGGAGGGTTCAATTTCGCCATTTTCTACGGCCTGTAAAACCGCACAGCCGGGTTCATTAATATGACGGCAGTTATGGAATTTACACTGGCTCATCCGTTCTCGTATTTCGGGGAAAAGATGCCCAAGTTCAGCTTTTTCAATATCGATAATGCCCAATTCGCGGATACCCGGCGTATCAATCAAATATCCGCCGAAAGGCAGAGTGAACATTTCGGCAAAGGTAGT